>JAGRMX010000009.1 GCA_020441025.1 Leptospiraceae bacterium | reverse complement strand
CGATCGTTTCGGTCGAAGGCGCCAGCGGGGAAGGCAAGAGCACTCTTTTAAATATCATCGGAACCATGGATGTGGCCACTTCCGGAACCATTCGGGTCGGTGAGCATGAGATTACGCGCATGAATGAACGCGAGAAAGAAAACTTTCGCGCCGCCGAGTTAGGATTTATTTTTCAGCACCATTACCTGCTACCCGATTTCACGGTTCTCGAAAATGTTATGATGCCGCTTTTAATACAGAGAGCGCCGGTTCGCTCCAGCCGTGATGTGGCCGCTCGCATGCTGGATATGGTGGGTTTGAGTCATCGCCTCGAACATTTTCCCGGCCAGATTTCCGGGGGTGAAATGGCACGGGCGGGAGTAGCCCGTGCGTTGGTGGGCGATAAAAAGCTGATCCTCGCGGACGAACCTACCGGCAACCTGGATAAAAACAATTCGGATAGACTGGCGGAGCTTTTATGGCGATTGCAATCGGAGCTGAGTTTTACGTTGTTGATCGTTACACATGACCGAGATCTGGCGGAGCGGGTGCCGGTGCGGCATCGTCTGGCCAGTGGATCCTTGCAGCGTATTTGAGTGCGCCGTCATTGGTTTGCTGCCGATTTTCAAGCGCCCTTAATCAGGCGATAGAGATCGGCTATCCGTATCCGTATCGGGAACGGTATAAGAGACACGGAACCGGGATTATGCTGACAGCTCAGACTGAAGCTATGTTGGCAGCTTACACTGAGGCTATGATGGCAGCTTGCATTACTCTTTATTCCGTTTTCGTCAGTTAGATTTTGCCATCGACCTTGAATAAGAACCTATGAACTGTCCTGTCTGCCAGCATCCCCTTACGGTCCATGTTCTCAATCCGGATGGGCCCGATTGGCGCGAAGAATTGTACTGCGAGAACTGCCGGGCAGTTCGGGGCGATGCCGGTCAAAATCCGGTCTGCTCGGTTTGCGGTCAGAGCATGGCAAACTTTTTACGCAATGGTTATCTCGGCTGCCAGTGGTGCTATCGCGATCTGGCCGCGGAAATTGAACCGATGATAGCTCGCTATCATGGCGGTCGCGTGCCAGGCATCCGGGCGCACGTTTCTTCCTACCGACCTGATCGTCTGGCCAGGGCTCGTTCCCAGGAAGTGGTGGAATATATACAACGAGAGGTTGATCATTTTATCCCCCTGCAGGCTACCATCGGGAGCGATGCGAACCGGTCACAACCACAGATTGGTGAAATGACTGAAGCGACCAGCAATCGCATCATTCGGAGCGTACGTCTGAGAATGGCCCGCAATATCGAAGGTGTGCCGTACTTTCGACGATTGGGGACGGAGGAGCGGCAACGTCTGGTACGAGTGCTGTTGGGGTCGCGGGCTGCCATAGCCCGGGTACTCAACGCCTTCGATTCCGATCAGAAACAGGATTTAGTGCTGCATGATCGTGAAATCCAGCGCATTCCCGGTTGCGGAGGCATCGCCGCGCGAGTATTGAGCAATCTGAATTTGTGCGTGTATGTAGGCGACGAGGATCATGTGCGCATACAGCAATTGTTTGCCTGGACCGACGGCGAGCATATTCTCCAGCGGCTGAATCGCTCATTGCAATGCATGCAACAGATTGAAAGCCTGTTTCACTGGCAATTTCATCCGGATTTTGGTTACTTAACCTCAAGTCCCGGAATAAGTGGTGAGGCGTTGCGCTTGAGTGTCGCACTGGCGGTACCCGCTCTGGCCGCTTCTTCTCAGCGTCGCACCATGTTGGATCGGTTGGTGCAGGCCGGGATGGAGGTGCGTGGCAGTCAGGAAGATCAGAAGCCGGACACGTTCTGGATAATCTCTAATCGATTCTGGCCCTATGGGTCGGATGTAGCCGTTGAGATGTCCCGTATGCTGGCGCTGGTGAGCCGGGTAGCAGCCACCGAGCAAAATCTACGCAACCGAATATGACTTTTTTCGTCCACAGAGATGTGTGGCTGATGAATCGGCTATTTTGGCCGATAGTATAAACAGAACGGGCGGCTCAGGACACCCGTCAGATGTATATACGAAAATATCCGTGACAAAGTCCTGTATGGTTCGTTTTATGTGTACCCGGAGCCCCCGGGAACCGCGCTGACAGGCCGCCGAAAAAGCGCGGAGAAAAAACCCAGAATTCAACCAGCAGATCGGCACCACGGTTTTAAGGAACGGAGACGGACAATGTTCGATTTCACCAAAAGAGCTAAACGAGTCATCAATGAATACGCTCAGCAGGAGGCCAAGCGTCTCGGTCATGATATGATCGGACCGGAGCATATTCTATTGGGACTGTTGCGCGAAGAAGATTCGGTCGCCATTAAGATTTTAAAAAACCTCAACATCGATTTGAACGAATTGAAGAAGGAAGTGGAACGCCGTGCCCGTCAGGGCGGCAACACTCTGTTGATTGATATATCACCAAATCCTGATAAGTATCAAAAAATCATCGATTACTCCAAAGAAGAGGCCAAGCGCCTGAAGCATAACTATGTGGGTACGGAACACATCCTGCTGGCGCTGTTGCGAGATAACAATAATACCGCCGGAGCCTCCCTGGCCAACTTCAGCGTGAATTATTCCGTCATTAAAGGTGAGATTCTGCGCATTCTGGGCGTGGCCACATCGGGCGGCGGATCGGGCCGCCAATCCTCTCCGGAAAAATCGCGTACTCCCACTCTGGATGAATTTGCCCGCGATCTCACTCAACTGGCTCGCGAGAAAAAACTGGAACCGGTGATCGGCCGGGACCAGGAGATCCAGCGCCTGATTCAGGTCCTGTGCCGTAAGACCAAGAACAATCCGGTACTGATCGGCGAAGCGGGAGTCGGTAAGACCGCCATTGTGGAAGGTCTGGCCGAGCGGGTGGTAAATCACTCGGTGCCTGATCTGTTATTCGACCGACGCGTCATCGCTCTGGACCTGGCCAGTCTGGTGGCGGGTACCAAATACCGCGGCGAGTTTGAAGACCGGCTGAAGAAAATCATGCGCGAGATCCAGAACTCCAGCAACATTATTGTATTCATCGATGAGTTGCATACGTTAATCGGTGCCGGCGCGGCGGAAGGCGCTATTGACGCGGCCAATATGTTGAAGCCGGCCCTGGCCCGTGGAGAGATTCAGTGCATCGGTGCGACAACCATCGCCGAATTCCGCAAATACATCGAGAAAGATTCGGCTCTGGAGCGACGTTTCCAATCGATTCTGGTGAACGAACCATCGGCGGAAGACACCATCCTGATTCTCAAAGGACTCAAGAAATCATTTGAAGCGCATCATAAGGTACAGTACAACAATGAAGCGCTGGAACTGGCCGTCAAACTGGCCGAGCGCTATATCAATGATCGTTATCTGCCGGACAAAGCCATTGACGTGATTGATGAGGCCGGTTCCCGCGCGCGTCTGGCCAACTCATCGCGTCCGGAAGAGATTGTGGCGCTGGAAGATGAGATCAAAGATCTAACACATAAGAAAGACGAACTGGTCAAAGCGCAGGAGTATGAAAAGGCCGCGCAGGTTCGCGATGAAATCAATCTGAAGAAAGATCAACTGGAAGAGCGCATAACCCAGTGGCAGGAACGCATCGCCGATTACTCGGTGGATATTACGCCGGAAGACATTTATACCGTCGTCAGCCTGTGGACCGGAATTCCGCTTTCCAAAATTGAAGAGGGCGAGGCCACCAAGCTGCTCAACATGGAAGGCGAACTGGCGCGCCGTGTTGTGGGTCAGATCGAAGCCGTCGAACAGGTCAGCCGGGCCGTGCGCCGCTCGCGTACCGGATTCAAGGATACGCGCAAGCCGTCCGGATCGTTTATCTTCCTGGGACCGACCGGCGTGGGTAAGACCGAACTGGCCCGGGCGCTGGCCGAGTTTCTGTTTGGCCATGAGAAGAAGTTATTCCGATTGGATATGTCCGAGTATATGGAACCGCATTCGGTTTCCAAGTTGATCGGCTCGCCTCCCGGTTATGTGGGCTATGATGATGCCGGTCAGTTAAGTGAATTTGTTCGACGCAATCCGTATTCCGTGGTGTTGTTCGACGAAGTCGAGAAGGCGCATGTTGACGTGTTCAATCTGTTGTTACAGATTCTGGACGAAGGTACGCTCACCGACACGCACGGTCGCAAAGTGGATTTTTCTGAAACGGTCGTAATCATGACATCCAATCTGGGCGCCCGCCAGATGCAGCGCGGCGGTAAAATGGGCTTTGCCGAGGATGATGACCGCCGGGAAGAAGCCAAAAAAGATCTCCTGCTGGAAGAACTGAAAAAACACTTCAATCCGGAATTCTTGAACCGTATTGATGAGATTATAACCTTCCATACGCTTACAAGGGCACACATCCGCCAGATAATCGATATCATGGTGGCGCGCATGAATGAAAACTTGCTGGAGAAAAAGGTGCGCATTCAACTGGATGATCCCGCCCGGGATCTGATCGCCGAACTGGGGTTTGACGAAAAGTACGGCGCCCGGCCCTTACGCCGCACTCTGCAACGGGAACTGGAAGATCACATGGCCAATCGTATGCTGGAAGGCGCCTATAAAGAGCCCACGCAGATTTTTGTAAGCGCTCAAAAAGAAGAAGCCGATGCCAAAGCCCGCCTGACCTATGACGAACAGCACTGGACGGAATGGACGGAACTGCGCCGCCAGCGCGAAGAGGAAATCAATCGACGCGAAGCGGAACTGGAAAAGAATCGGCGTTCCTCCCGACCGGAAAGCGAGGAAGACGATTCCAGTGACTCGGATTCTCTGCCACCGGCGCGGCCGGCCAATACCGGACAGGTGAGTTGACTCCTTGAATCAGAGCCCGGCCATTTCAGATTTTGTCGCTCTGGAGTCCCTGTGGATTCCAGCCGGCATTGCTCTGGGTGTGTTGGTGTTCTTCGTTTTCGTACGCGTGTTGTATCCCGGATTGGCGCGTTCCGGCCTGCTGCATGCGGAGATTCTGCGCCTGACCCCTCGTTTTCGCCCCGATCATCCCGAACGAACCATCTGGCTGCAGGCGGATTACGTTTTCCAGGTACGCGGCACCACCTTCTCCGGCAGCTGCGTTTTACCGCTGAGCTACTTTCTGGCGCGTAGAGCCGGAGTGAATTTTATTTATGCCAATCAGGACGCCGGAATGCCGATCCTTGTAGAAAGCGGGGAAAGATTCATCGGCGCGGAAACCATCGAACACTTCCTGCTGGGCCGACGTGATCGGATCTATGTGCGCTATCGCACCAGAGACCCGTCCCAGAACCGTCCGGAGGTGGACCAGCACGCCGTGTTGCGTTCCCTGGAAAGATTCGGCCCCGCAGGTGGTTGATTGCTGCTTGCCATGAAGGTGGATTCCCCCGATGCGGTATTTTCATACAGGGAAAGCGACCATGTCATTGTTTGCATCTATCAATATCTCGCGTTTGATCGGACCATTCGTATCCAAATGCGGCCGGACGGCGTCACTATCGGTTGTGCTGATGGCACTGATCATGCTATCGGCGGCAAACCAGGATTTGTGGTCGCAGGAAGAAGAACAACGTCCACCGCGCTACCAGGAAGCACTGGATCTTTATGAAAAGGGCGATTACGAACAATCGCTGGCCGTTATCCGGGACGTATTTGATGCGCACCGCAATTCCATGGAACTGCGTTTGTTGGCATCGGCCAATTATGCCGCCCGGGGCGAGTTTGATCAGGCCCGCGCGCATATGGAATACTGCATCAATGATCATCCCCGCAGTGTGGAGCCACGCGTGATGCTGGCGGGTATCTGGCGTCGGCAGAACAAGCCCTATCAAACAATTGAAGTGGCCCGACGTGGGATTGCAGCCGCCGGGGATCATGTTATGCTGCGACTGGAGATTGCCAGCGCTTATTTTATGCTGAATCGGTATGCCAATGCCCGAGAGCATATTCGTCAGGCTCTGGCGCTGGACTCACACAACGTACACGCCATATACCTGGACGGATTGATCTTTTTAAAGCAGGGTAGCTTTGAGAACGCCAGCTTTCGTTTTCAAAGCGCTCTGGATCGGGCCGATCAACTGAATCGTAACGAACTGGTGAATCTGTACATTAATATGGGTTTTGCCCACGAAAAGATGGGTGATGGTCTGATTCAGGCCAACGATCGTGCGCAGGGAATTGCCCGCTATCGGGACGCCATTCGCTATTATAATTACGCCCTGCGTATTGACCCCCAAAATGAAATCGCGCCCAACAGCATTAAGCGAGTGGAAGCGCGTCCCACCGGTTAGGCGCGCTGGTATCATTCTCAAATGTTAAGAAGGCCTGCGCTAAATTATTATAATGTGCCGCCATTGGCGAGCGAACCGACCGAACATTTCAGAAGTCGGAGCCGATGATTCCAGGCAGGATTCCGCTCCACCTGAAACTGAGCGTAGATTCCCGGTGACGCCTGGTATTGAATTCCCTTTACAATTTGATGGATAGATCGGGCCCTGTCCTGATGGCCACCCAGTTCGAACATCGGGACCGGATATTTCCGGAAGCGGTGCAGCCGGGTCACAACCGGTTGCGCATTGCGGTGTGTACGCTGGGCTGTCGGTTAAATCGATATGAATCGGATGGATTGTTGCAGCGTTTTGTGGAATCCGGTCGGTACGAATCGGTGGAACTGGAAGAGGGGCCCGACATTGCCATCATCAATACCTGCACGGTAACCGATCAGGCCGATAATCGCAACCTGGCTGCCATTCGCCGCGTGCAAAAATACAATCCGGCCGCGCGCATCCTTTTGACGGGTTGCTATGCCCAGACCGACCCGGACGAATTGCGTTCCATTCCCGGAGTGGTTCTGGTCGTGGGCAATGATCATAAAACCGGTCTGCTGGAAATGGTCGAGGAATTGCTCGCTACGAATCGGACTCCATTAAATAATACAATCGAACGCGATACGCGAGAGACGGTGCCCGGTTATGGAGCGCGTCCCGTGCTGAAAGATCCCTTTGCTTATGGATATGTACTGCCCCGGGGACATACTCGCGCCTATGTGAAAATCCAGGATGGTTGTGATCGACGTTGCACGTACTGTAAAATCCCCATGGCGCGCGGTGCCGGTATCTCCCGACCGGTCGGTGATATTCTGGAACACATTCAGGAACTGGATCGGCGGGGGGTACCGGAAGTGGTGCTGACCGGCGTGAATCTGGGTTGGTATCGGGATCGGGACGCGGGTTTACGTTTCAACGATTTATTGGAACGCATTCTGATTCAATTGCGAAATACCCGACTGCGGATTTCCAGCATCGAACCCTGTGACGTAGGCGAAGGGCTGGCCGAGTTGATGCGGCATCCACGCTTTTGCGATTTTTTGCACATTCCTTTACAGAGCGGCTCGGATCGAATTCTGAAGGCCATGCGACGCACATATCGAGCGCATAGTTTTATCAAACGAGTGGAGACCGTTCGTCGTTATAATCCGGATGTTTTCGTAGGTACCGATGTGATGGTCGGTTTCCCGGGCGAATCGGAAGCGGACTTTGCCATGACCGTTGATGTCTGTCGATCCCTGGAAATGGCCAATATCCACGCCTTTCCTTTTTCTCCCCGTCGGGGTACGCCCGCGGCGGCTCTACAAACCGATGGAACGAAATTCCGACGCGACCAAAACGATTCACATGAGTTCCATGCCGTGGATCGTTCCATTGTACGCGAGCGCATGCGGCAATTGAGCGAATTGCATGCGGCTTGTTTTGAACGTTATGCAAGACGCCAGTTTGGTTCGCTGCGAACCGGTATCATTGAAAAACTATCCGCAGACTTACATTCGGTCGGCGACGAATGGCGGCGGGCCGTGGCGCTGACGGATAATTTCCTGCGGGTTCACTTTAACGCTCCCGCGCATATTCGTAAAGGCGATTTGATTGAGCTGCGTATCGCGGACACGCACAATGCCATGGATCGACCGGGCCACGTATTCGGGCATATCCAATCGAATAGCGGATAGATCCGATCGCATAACCGCAGCGATTAAAGCTCAATAATCCAGGCGCGCGAAATCGAAGGTGGACTGCTTGCGGGCATTCTCACCTTTCTCTATTTCGAATGCGTATAGAAATTCATTGGTGCGCAGAATCCGGTTTACATTGTAGCCCGCGTCTTCTATAAAAAAGCGCATGCGATCGCTGGAAATTTTCTGATCCTTTTCCGGACCGGAAGGCGCGTCTTTTTTTTCCCAGTCCAGAATAATCATGTGACCGTCATTGGCCATGCTGCGACCCACCCCCTGAATGGCCAGCGACGGATCGGCAAAGGTGGACATGACACAGGAGCACCAGATAATATCCATGGGCGGAATCCAATCGGGCAGGAGCGGGTGCTCGGTACGTTCTACGTAAAAAGGAATGAAGCGCTCAAGGCCCTCCCGCACCTTGCGTTGCAAAACCGAATCAATCAGGATTTCCTGGCATTCCGCGCCCCAGAGCTGACAGTCGGCATTCATATACTTATAATAGTAAGAAAGATAGTATCCATTACCCATGCCGAAGTCCAACAGATTATGGGTCTGGTCCCATTTCAATTGGGCCAGCAGGCTGCCGCCGTCGAAAAGTTCCCGACGCTCCCGGGATATCAGGTAATTATGGTATTCAGGTTCTTCGTAGTATGGACGGCCACGCATGTCAGTTTTCCGTTGGGCGGCGCGAATCGGGCTTCCTCCCGATTCCGGTAGAATCCGGAATTGTGCGGTCTGGAAACTGGATTTTCACCTGAATCGATCCGATAAAATGCAGTAAGGTTGCCTGGATTATGTCAATTCAATTCGCTTTTCAATCTGCCAGAAGATTTTTCCGCCCGGGTAGCGTCGTTCGTATCCTGACGATCGTAGCACTGATTCTGGTGTGGGGCGCGCTGAGCGCGGATCCATCCGGGCAGAGTATTGCCGCCAGCATTCCGGGTATCGACGACATACCCGGCGCCCAATACCCGGAAGGAGACCCGCGACGCAACAGTGTGCGGGACGAACGCACCAATCCGGGCACCGACAATACCACCACGACCGAAACGAATACCGATACCGAAACTACCGGGGATGTGCGGGCCAGGTTACCGCTTATTCGCAACTTAAAAATCGAGCGCTATCCTGATATTCCGTTTTCGGTGAAAATAACCTGGGATGTGGATCCGAGCAATACGACCGCTATTTACGTGGCCCGATTTATTCGACCGATCGATACCCGGGAGATCCTGCTGGAAGCGGATAACATTACTTCGCCTCCTCTGGGACCGAAGGAAACTTCATTCATCGACCATAAAATTCCCGATGGAGCTTATTATTACGCTGTAGTCACTTCGTATGAAGTGGGTGAGCGCAATAACATGGTTCTGAAGGGTGGCGATAACTTCACAACCGACCCGCTCATTATCTATCGACCGGAAGAAGAAAATGTAAACACCGGCGATGAAACCGATAATGAGCAAATCGATTCGCGCGTGGAAGCGTATATGGCCGGAGACCTGCTGGCTGTGAATTCCACCGACGCGGTTAAGCTCAACTGGCGCGGCGCTACCGCTCGCAATATTGCTTATAACGTTTATCGCAGTCATGAGCCCTTTAAGAACGAAACTTCGCTGGAAATAGCGCGTCTGGTGGGGCGTACTGAAGGGAATACGCCTTTTGTGGAAGACCGCAATCCCATTATCGGACGCAAGGTGTATTATGCGGTTACCGTTGTGGATAAGCGCACCGATAGGGAGTATCTGCAATTCGTTCTGAACGCAAATTACATCGCGCATACGTACGAACGGCCGCAGGTGAGTCAGGATGAAGAGCGACAGATTCCGGAAGCCCTGACGGTCTATATTGAAAATCGTAATACTATCAAGCTGTTATGGGTCGATCCGGAAGCGGAATTCAGCGATCTGCGCGTGTATCGCTATGATCGTCCCATTTTGAATGAACGTTCCCTGCGCAGTGCCCGCTTTGTGGGCTGGGTTAAGCCCGGTGAAAACACTTTCCGGGATACGAACCTTGATCCGGGCATCTATTACTACGCCGTGCTACCGCGCAACCTGCAGGGCGAGGAGATCCGAACCTTCGTGGAAGGCTACACGTTCACCGGATTCGGAACCCGCATTGAGGCGGTAACGGACAATACCGATACGACCGAGAATACGGATACCACCGACACAATCGATACCGGAGACAATACGGAACAGGCCGAAGAAGAGGCCCAGAATCTGGGCGAACCCGTATTAGCTACTCTGGAAGCGGAAGGTAAGACCGACAGTGTCGATCTGAAATGGGTAATTGCTGGAGAAGAACTGGAACGTAATCTACGGCAATTGGTATATCGCAGTAAGTTACCCATGCGCAGCTTCGAACAGGTCCGCAATCGAGGCGATCTGCTGGCGGAATTGCCCGGCAATCGTCGTACGTATACGGATGCCGGATTGGAAGCCGGTAAGTATTATTATGCCGTCATACTGGACGTGGATGGGAAAATCCAGGAGGGGCTGAAATCGGGCCGCAATTACCTGGAAGAACCGGTCACCGTCGGCAGTCGTCCCGATACCGAAACGGATACGCAAACCGAAGATAACAATCAAAATCAAAACGATCAGCGTACCAATACCGATCGCCGCGAACAACGCAGTCGCTATACCATGGAGCGCCTTAATTACATTCTGAGTGTGACTTTTCAACGCGAACGTTATGGAGAGGCCGTGCGCCAGATGGTGCCGTTTGTGAATTTGCGGGAAGTACCCCGGGATGTGAAAGCGCGGGCCATGCTGTACACGGGTATTTCCTACTATAATATGCGACAGTATCGGGCGGCACTGGAATATTTCGTGCATGAACTGGTACGGCATTATTATCCCGAACGGGCGCGCTTCTGGTACAACCGATGTTCGGGTCGATTGTGACCTGAATCAGGATTTAGCGGTTGCCTGGCGCCCAAATTGAGCAAGGCGTTTCGGAATGACTTTTTCAATCTTCGCGTACGCGGTGGATTGCATTTCGGAGTCGCGCCATCCGATAAATAGTACTGAAGATCATGAATACCACACAGAAAGCGTTTTTGATTGCCGGAATTGTGTTTTTATGCGGAGGCCTGGGATTATTGGGCGCCCGGTTGCTGCCCGGTTTTAACCTGACTTCCGGCAGCGAGCAGGAAGCCTTCACGCAGTTACGTGAAGCCGACGAGTATTTGCGCCAGAATTCCATCGACTCGGCTCGCCGGGCATCGGTAATTTTTAATCGCGTGCGCGCCCGGGATGTAAGTCCGCGCATCAATCATCTGGCTGAATATGGTCTGGCGGTGGCCCTTGAGAAAATGGGCGATCGGGCGGCGGCGCTCTCTACCTATCGTAAGTTAAGAGATGAAGGCGTCGATGATTCGGAACTATCCGAGAAAGTGGATTATTCGCTGGGTAAATTGTTTTTGTATATCAATCATGAAGAAGAAGGACGCTCTTTACTGGAAGCTTTGCTGGCCCGCACCCGCGACGAGCATTTGAAATCGCGCATCCATACCGCCTATGGCGTTTTTTATATGAAGAAAGGCGATCGGCAACGAGCCGAAGAGAATTTCCGGGTGGCCTTAAAGTACAATCCGGAGAATCTACAGGCCGAGCAACTGCGGGCCGCTGCGGTGCAGGGCCAGGGACGCGATTGGGCGGCCTATGAATATTACGATGACTATCTCGTAGGCAACGCCAACCTGGAACCGCATGAACGGCAGCATTTAATGGGCGAGTTGCGTTCGGAAGCGTACAACTCGGGCATACGATCCTATCGGGCCGGAAAATACACGGAAGCGGTTGAATTTTTCCGACGGGTATTGCTGGAACGCGTGGATGATGAACTGAACGAAAAAGCGCTGTACTGGACGGCGGAAAGTCTGGCGGGCGCCGGCAATGAAGCGGCCGCGCTTAACGCGTATGACGCCGTATTAACCAATGCCAGTATGGCCATGGACCAACCCGCGTTGATCAAAAAAGGTATTCTATTATTTAACAAGAATCGCTATGAAGAGGCGGCCGCTTCGTTTCAAAAGGCCATCGACGATTATCCCGACGGCGATTATATTGAAAAAGCCATCGAATGGCGTCGTGAAACCCGCGCCATGATTCGCGAGCAATCCGTGCTGGAAAACGCGCGCTTCTATCGTCCCGGTGATTTGCGCGACGGCGACTTTTATTGATGTGCGGTTGCGCAATCCGACCGGAACGAATTGTCCGAAACGAGCCGTTGAATCGTCTTCGATCGGTTCTGGAATGCTACGCTAAACTGTAATCAGGGGCGATCGCTCGCTTCGGTGCGCGACTGGTACTCGGCGCTGTATTCATTGTCATACAGTTCCGTCAACCGGTCAAAGTCCACGTCAATGCCCACCAACCGATAAAGGGCCCGGGGAATATCCATCAGCGTTCGGATCTCGTTTGATAATTGTTCGCTGCCGCAACCGTATAAAAAAGTGGGTACTTTATTATTCGTATGTGTTTTGGTGCTTAGATCTTCCATGTTACCATGATCGGATGTAATGATCAGCAGCTCTTTCTCCGGACGCATGCCGTCTACAATTCCACCGATGAAGGCTTCCAGGGTATGAATGGCCCATTCGGCCATTTCCCAGGACTGGTCGTGTCCGGCTTTGTCGGTAATAAAGAACTCGTGTAAAACCAGGTGATAGTTACGACCGATGCGTACCAGATCTCGACCGCGTTCTTCCGCCGGTAGTATGGGAAAGCGATCGGCCAGCACCGGAAAAAAGCGGTGCATAATCTCGTGTGTAATATCCATGTAAATGGCGTCCCTGGCTTCCAGATCCTCCAGAGTCTTCAGCGGCTGACCCGAGGCTTTCTGGACATGCGTGGAGGCGCTCATCAAGCGCGGTTTCTTTTCGATGCGCCGCAGGTAAACGTCCGAGTAGGCGTTCAGCAGGGTGGCCCGCCGATTATGATCGACGAATTGCTTTACTATAGAATACTCCTGAATGACTCTTTTCAGAGTCGGCCCCGGGAATCCGGTCATATGCCGGCCCATGAGGCGCGGTCCATCCGCTCCGGTCCACAGAGCCGTCTGGCCGGTAGCCGATTGGGGCAATCCATCCAGGCCCATATGGGCGTCGGTCGGGCATATCTGCCAGTCGGCGGGCAAAGCAGTGGCTGGATTTTTCCCGCCGGCGGCCGATAAAAAAGAAGAGGCATAGCGGGTGAAAGGATTGGTCTCGGGGTCTTCCGGACCCAATCCCACTCCATCCAGAAATAAATAAAAAATATGATCGGGCCCTGATGCGGAAGGCTGTGCTGACCGGAATTCTGTCATGGATGGGGGATCCTGAAAATAACCTAATCAGTTTAGCTGAGACTGTCAATGACGGGATGACAAGGACTTAACGGTATGCAAGACCAAAAATCAAAATCGCGGGGTGGTGTAATAACCGGATCGCGTACCGCGCGCGGTACTTTACGCGCGCCCGATCCGGATCTGTGGTTAAATGCGACCCTGGAACGACCGATTGCGCGCAGCGTACTGGACGGACTCAAATTGCGACGTTCGGCTCCCCCGGCACGTCCGCCCATTCGTGAGCAGGTCTTCTCACCCGAACTGCGCTCTGTCACCGATTCGGTGGTAGCGCATGCGCGTGAAAACGATAAAGAGTCCCGCGCGGTTGATTCGGCGCATACGAACAGGCGGTCCGCCGGGGCCCTGAGATCGGAACCGGAGTTGCCTGCCATTCATTATGATGATCCCGCTTTACCGGCGCTGGAACTCAGCGAGGAAGTCCGGGCGGAACTGCGTCCCCGACGAATCATCCGCGCCCGAAAAGATTCAGCGGCTAAAAATTCGAATCAATCGGCGTCCGTCAGCCCGGCGGATAGCGGTGCTCCGGATGCCCACGCGCAAAAAAGCGAAACGCCTGAACCGAAGCGGACAACCGAATTCGAGCCCGACCTGGTGTTGCCGGCATTTCAAGATGCATTTGAATACGTTCCGGCCGGATCCCGCGCGGCGCTGGAAAGCCATAGAGCTACTATACAGCCAACCGCACAACCTGCCGCCCGGATAAAGGAAACGGAATCGCATTCGTTAAAGCAATTGGATGATGCTTCCGCAGAGGTTATTCCGTCTGCGAAAGTGAGCACAAACACGGACAACGCCCGACCGATCGTAACGGCTACTCCGTTAAGTCTGACACCCGATCTGGATGATGAACTGGCGCCCGAACTGCCCATTGATCTGGAATCGCCGTTGAGCGGTAGCGCTTTGAAATCAGACGATCAAACCCGGGCGCAAGACACAACCGTAGCAACGCTGGATGACGTGTGGCTACTGGACGACCGGGAATTGATCGAACATGTATTATTGGATGGCGACGCCGATGATTCAACGCATGTATCCAGCCCACCCGAAAAAACCGATGCCGAACAAACCGATAAAAGGCACGCGGAAAGCAGAGCGACTGAATCAAATTCGGTAGCAGAAAGTAAGCCAGAACCGCACGCCACGTCGGAAACCCCGGCGCGGACCATATCCGGACAGGTGGAAGGTCCTGAAAACAAATCTGCCACTCAGGCCGGTGACCATTCGCAACTCCATCTGGGCGACTCTTCGTCGGCGGACATTTTCATCGACCTTCCGACCATGGATAAGGACATGCCGCCCGCTCGGCCGACCCGGACCACTCAGCTTCCATCCGAACTTCCGGTCCGCAGATTGGAACCGGAAGCAAAAACGAAAACCGAAGCGGTTCCTGATACTGAGCCCGAAGTCACGGCAAAAGTTGAAGCCGAATCTGAATCGGCGCATGAACAATCGACCGCATTTAAAGCAAAGGGAACGCGAGCAACCGATAGTCCCGGTTATATTCAGCCACAGTTAGATTCAACATCACCCGGATACGTGGTGGAGTCGCAACCCCAACCCTGGCAGGCGCAATCCTTGCAGGAAGTCTCGGCTTATATTTTCCGCGAGAGTCACCCGCCGTTGCCGGTGGATATCATTGAACGATTAAAGGCCGTTTATATGGAAGAGTCGACGCAAAGCGACGTATTCGAACCGATTATGCGGCAAATCGCGGAGATATGTTCGGCGGATGCGTACGCGTTTGTATTGCTGAATCGAGAACTTATGGTATACCAGTGTTTGTTGCATCACAACCTGGATGAATTGACCACGCGGAATCTGTTTTTTGGGTTACGCGACAGTTATGTAGATCATGAAGTCAGTCATCAAACTATCGAGTTTACCACCGAACTGCGCGATGCCTTCGCATTCAGCAAGCGATTCAGTTCCGAGTGTTTACACTACTACCACAGTATGGTTCTTTTTTCGCTACGGCCCTTCGATACACACGGACATTTGCTTTTGTTCTTTCGTGCGAAACCGGAAATCGATGTGGGTGCTACCACCGACCGATTGGCGCCCGTGTTCAGGGATTTGATACCGGCTATTCTGCGTCATCGGGATGTTACCTGGGATCGAGAAAGATTCTTGCATCCCGACACCATGATAATGGACGAAATCTATCGTCTATTCCGCGAGATATCTCGCGGGGGCAGCGAATCCATTCATGTTTTGCATATAATGTTTAATTTTGATTCCGACGCCAGGTTTGATTCCCATTCTGATTCAGGATACTGGCAACAAACGCTCGGTTATCTGGCCGATGGATTGGTCTCGCTTCTGCATAGAGATGAACGCCTGGTCATGGCCGCCCCCGATCGTCTGCTGGTGATTTTGCGCAATACCGCGCCCGATGAAATTCAGCGACGGGCCACCGAACTGGCTGACGGGCAAGCGGTACAACTGGAATACAAATGCATGCGATTTCCGGATGAAGGTTCCAATCTTTATAATTACATTGCGCCTGCCCGCCGTAAATAAAGCAGCGCATTCGGATCGGCTGCGCAAGCGGGTACTGGTGGGCCTGACACTGCTGGGATGTCTGTTTGTTTTTCGCCCGCTGTTCGCCGAATTGACCGAGTTTCAGAGGCTGTCCCAACAGAGCGCCGGTTATGTACGACAGGGCGATTGGAACCGGGCCCGGCCGCTCCTCGATAAGCAGGCCGAATTACAACCCTACAACGAAAACGTGCTCTTTCACCTATCCCTGGCGTTGATGTATCAGCGCACGGAGAATGCCGATGAATACCGCCAGGGATTGCTGCGCGCGCGCACATTGCTGGAGAAGTGCGTGGAAATGCATACCAATGTCGATCCTGATTCGGTAGCGCTCTCCAGGCGCTGGTTTTATCTGGGACTGGTCCAGCGTTATCTGGGCCAACCCAGGCAAGCATTGCATGCATTTCGCAAATCCTTTGCTGTCGATCCCACATTTCGGGCTGCGCTGTACAACGAATACATCCTGCAGCTCGAATCCGGACATTTGCGAGAGGCCGAAAGCATCCAGGCGCGTTATAATCGTTTGTTTGTCCGGCCTGGCACTCCAGCCCAATAAGTGCTTGACGCAAGTCCCTTTCCTGGCTAATCTGGGCTCAGAATTAGCAGTCTCAGGGGTAGAGTGCTAATTTAAGAAATCCAAACGGATCGCACGGGGCTTCCGACTGGTAAAATGAAGGGTTCAAGGCGCAAAAAAGGACCGGAGCGAGATCAACCGGACGTTATGTCACCAGAAACAGGTCGACGATCCGAACTTGATCAGCGCTCGGGCGAAATCCTGCGAATGGTTGTGGACGGTTTTATTCGCCACGCCCAGCCCATCAGCAGCATGTACATCACCGAGAATTACCCCATCGGTTTGAGCAGCGCCACAGTCCGATCGATTTTTGCGACATTAGAAAAAGAAGGTTTTCTGTACTCACCTCACCGTTCTTCCGGTCGGGTGCCCACCGAACCAGGCTATCGATATTATGTAGAAAATTTACCATCTACCAGGCATTTACAGGAAGAAGAACAACGGCTCATTCAGCAGGAATACCTGCGCCGTGATTTTAATATCAATGACATTCTGGATGAGACGGCCCGGTTGTTGAGCACTATCACACGCTATGCCTCCGTTGTAATGGGGCCGGTGCCGGCTCAGGCCGTGTTGAAGCACGTCGAACTGATTGATATGGGTGAGGATGAGGTGCTGGTAATTCTGGTAACCCGCGCCGGAACGGTGCTATCGCGCAGTGTCTTTCTGGAGAACCGGGTGCCCGGGGATTATCTACGCGAGATATCCCGCCAGTTGAATTATCTCTTTAAGGGTATGGATCTGGCGGAAATGCGGGAGCAACTGGTGCGCGGCCAGAACAGCGTCATGGGACCGTCGCGCTATTTTCCGATGATAGCGCGGACCATCGCCGAGAATTTCGATTCCGTACAGGGCAAAGAGCAATTGTTCGTGCATGGGATCGAGAACTTGATGAACAACATAGCCAATGAGCCCGGCATTCGGATGTCGGAAGTGGGACATTTGCTGGAAAGTAAGGAAATCTTTCGTACATTATTAAAAGACATCATGGTCGGCGAAGGCGTGGAAGTTTTCATTGAGGGCGACCATGACAATCGTCTGACCGGTCTGTCGATTGTGGCCGGAAGCTACAAAATGGGCGAGAAAAAGATCGGTTCGCTCGGTGTGATCGGTCCCAATCGCATGGATTATCTACGCGTTGTGAGTTCGGTAGATTATATTCGGCGAGTGGTTTCCAATTTGATTACTCGAATGAGCAATTAAATTGGAAACTAAAAATGCGGATGAATTGAGAAAGATAGTTATTACACTGAAAAGGCGCGGTGGGAAATCCGCTACCGTCTGAAAATGTAACCGGAATGATTTTTAAGAATCAACTCTGAGAATCAGGAGAATTACAGAGCGATATGTCTGAAGAGAATAAAACACAGAACCCAACCGCGGCCGGTGAGGACAATCCTTCCGGTGTGGATGTGGCTCCCGGACGTGAACGTAACGCGAATCGAAATGCTACACCGGATTCGGAAAGTCGTTCTTCAGAAGAAGCCGTACCCGGGCAGGATTCGAATGCTACCGCGGGTACGGAGCAAGAAGGGAGCGCAACAGCCGGGACCGGCGCGGAAGCAGGACCGACCGAAGAAACAACGGATCCGCTGGCGGAAGCACGGAGTGAAATTGCCGAGCTAAAAGAGGCCTGGGCGCGTGAGCGGGCCGATTTTCAAAACTTTCGCAAACGCACTGTTACGGAACGCCAGAAGGCGCGCCAGGATGCGCATATTACTCTGGCGCATGATATACTGGGCGTGATGGACAATCTGGATCGCATGTTGTCCATGCCGGTCGAGAATCCGGAAGTGAAGAATTACGTTACGGGTGTGGAAATGATTCGTCAGGGATTTCTGGAAGCTCTGGCGAAATACAACATCAAGCCGCTTTCGGTGGCGGATAGCCCGTTCGATCCCAATAGCATGGAAGCGATCGCCATGGAGAATCGGGAGGATCTGGAGACCGACATGGTACTGGAAGTGTATCAGACCGGCTATTATATGGAATTAGAGAGTGGCGATCGGCACGTGATTCGACCGGCCCGTGTAAAAGTGGGTAAGGCCGGCGCCGCCAGTCCGCAGTAGGACAGCAGCATAGATAAAATTCGAGCAAATCAGTAAATAAGAGGAATAGAGGAACTTAAAATGGCTCAGGAGAAAATCATAGGAATTGATCTCGGTACAACGAATTCCTGCGTCGCCGTTATGGAAGGCGGCGAACCGGTAGTTATTCAAAACGCGGAAGGCGCGCGTACCACGCCTTCGATAGTCGCATTCTCGGATAGCGGTCGTCTGGTAGGGCAGATTGCCAAAAACCAGGCCATCACGAATCCGACCAACACCATCCGATCCATTAAACGTTTTATGGGTCGTCGGTTTTCTGAAGCCGAATCGGAATTGAATCGAGTTTCGTACAAGATGGTTCGTTCCGGTTCCGACGGTTTAAAAGTGGAAACCGACCAGGGGTCGTTTGCACCGCCGGAAATATCCGCCATCGTCTTGCAGAAGATGAAGCAGACTGCGGAAGACTATCTGGGACATCCGGTAACCAAAGCCGTGGTTACGGTTCCGGCTTATTTCAACGACGAGCAGCGTCAGGCTACCAAAGACGCCGGTCGCATTGCCGGCCTGGAAGTGGAGCGTATCATCAATGAACCGACCGCCGCCGCGCTGGCGTACGGCCTGGATCGCAAGAATAAGAACATGAAGATTGCGGTTTATGACCTGGGTGGGGGAACCTTCGATATTTCCATCCTGGAACTGGGTGACGGCGTATTTGAGGTGAAGTCCACCAACGGTGATACTTCGCTGGGTGGCGACGACTTTGACGATGCCATCATCGAATGGATGGTCGCGGAGTTTAAAAAGGAAAGCGGGATTGATATCAGCAAAGATCGCATGGCGTTGCAACGTCTGAAAGAAGCGGCCGAAAAGGCGAAGATCGAGCTTTCCGGAACCACTCAATCGCAGATCAACATTCCGTTTGTAACCGCCGATCAAAGCGGCCCCAAACACCTGAACATGTCGCTCTCGCGCTCAAAGTTCGACCAGTTGACCAACGGTCTGGTGGAGAGAACACGGGGGCCATGTGAAAGTGCGCTGCGGGATGCCGGATTGAGTTCATCCGAAATCGATGAGGTTATCCTGGTGGGTGGGTCCACTCGCATTCCGGCCGTACAGGAATTGGTCAAGAAGATCTTCAATCGGGAGCCGAACAAATCGGTCAATCCGGATGAGGTTGTGGCCGTGGGTGCCGCCATTCAGGGCGGTGTACTGGCCGGTGAAGTTTCCGATGTTCTGCTGCTGGATGTGACTCCGCTTTCGCTGGGCATTGAAACTCTGGGCGGTGTGTTCACCCGACTGATTGAACGCAATACCACCATTCCCACCCGCAAGTCGCAGATCTTTTCTACGGCGGCGGATAATCAAACCGCGGTTTCCGTGCACGTTATGCAGGGTGAACGCGATATGGCCCGGGATAATCGTACGCTGGCCCGTTTTGATCTGGTGGGTATTCCGCCGGCTCCACGGGGAGTGCCGCAAATTGAGGTTACCTTCGATATCGACGCTAACGGTATAGTACATGTATCGGCCAAGGATCTGGGCACCGGCAAGGAGCAAAAGATTCGCGTAGAGACTTCCAGCGGTCTTTCAGAAGATGAAATCAATCGTATGGTTCGTGAAGCGGAAGAGAACCAGGCGAAAGACAAAGAGGCCCGGGAGAGCGCCGAGGCGCATAACGAAGCCGATAGTCTGTGCTATTCTCTGGAAAAAGCCATCAGCGATGCCGGTGATAAAGTCGATCCATCCGATCGTTCGCAGGCCGAGGATGTCATCAAGCGCACCAGGGAAGCGCTGCAATCCGGTGATGCCGAGCGCATCAAAAGCGCCCGGGATGAAATTCGTCAGGTATCCATGGATCTGGGCCAGAAGTTGTACGCCGCCGCCCAGGCAGCCGGTGGTGCCGAGGCCGGTGCGGCCGGCTCTCAGGAAGGCGCCGGTTCTGCATCCGGAGGCGAGGACGGATCGGGTGACGGCGAGAAAGTAGTCGATGCGGATTACACCGTCGTCGATGAAGATAAGAAGTCGTAAAGTGATTCAGCCGGATCGTTTTTGCGGTCCGGCTGCATTTTCAGTAGTCGACTGAACTTGAAGTGATTTGATAAACATTGGTTCTTCAGCGGAACCGGGTGGAGATTCATGGCAGAAGCGGATTATTATAAAGTACTGGGTGTGGCACGCGACGCCTCGAAGGATGATATCAAGAAAGCCTATCGCAAGATGGCTATCAAGTACCATCCGGATAAGAATCGTGGGGACGCTTCCGCCGAAGAAAAATTCAAAGAAGCCACCGAAGCGTATGAAGTCCTCTCGGATGATGAAAAGCGTGCCATGTACGATCGCTTTGGCAAAGCCGGTCTGGGAGCCGGAGCCGGTGCCGGCGGCGGGTTCGGGCACAAGGCCTATACCGATTTTTCCGACATCTTCGGCGATCTCGGCGACGTGTTCTCGGAATTCTTCGGCGGCTCTTTCAGCGGCGGATTTGGCGGAATGGGCGGACGGGGTCGCGGTCCCAATCGAGGTTCGGACCTGCGATACAATCTGGAAATCTCTCTGGAAGACGCGGCGCTGGGAAAAGAAGTTAAAATTGAAATCCCCCGTCAGGATACCTGCGATACCTGCGGCGGTTCCGGTGCGAAGAAAGGTTCCAGTCCGGTAACCTGTCAGACCTGCGGCGGTATGGGACAGGTGCGTCGTACTCAGGGCTTCTTCTCCATCACCACCACCTGTCCGGCCTGCAATGGACGCGGTCAGACCATCAAAGACGCCTGTGAATCCTGTCGGGGCAGCGGAGTGATGGAAAAACGCCGCACTCTCAATATTAAAATTCCACCCGGAGTAGAATCGGGCAGTCGATTGAAAGTGAACGGTGAAGGTGAGGCCGGATTGAACGGCGGTCCCCGGGGCGATCTGTACGTGGTCACGCATATCAAGAGACACGCCACATTTGAACGTCAGGGGAATGATTTACTCGTGCAGGTTAATATTCCGATTACCACCGGAATACTGGGGGGCGAAATCGAAGTACCCACCATTGATGGTAAAGCCGCGCGGATGAAAATTCCCGCCGGAACCGAAAGCGGCCAGATCTTTCGTTTAAAAGGGAAAGGCATGCCGTATGTGGGCGGCTATGGTAAAGGCGACCAGCACGTGCTTATCAATCTAAAAACACCGCGCAATTTAAGCAAACGCGCAAAGCAACTGGTAGAAGAACTGGATAAAGAAATCCGCGAGCATCAGGCCGATTACGCTACCACAAAAGTCGGCTTCTGAACGAGGCCCGGCCTCCTCATCCGGCCTGAAAAATGGCGTGAACCGTAAAATCGCTCTTTACACCCAGGCGCGGTCTCACTACCACATAGAAAGATATGGAAGGGCGAATAAGAATCGGACTGATCGGAACCGGTCACATGGGCCAGTATCATGTGAACGTATGCGTGGGACTGGCGGAATACGAAGTATGCGGTATTCATGATGTCAACCAGGAGCGGCGCGTGGAGATCGCGGAGCGCTTCGGTGTGCGACCGTACGAATCGTATGAATCATTGCTGGATGACGTAGATGCGGTGGTGATTGCCGTGCCCACCGTCCATCATTATGATGCCGCTCTCAAGGCGTTGCAAAAAGGTAAACACGTTCTGGTAGAAAAGCCCATGACCGAAACCGTGGCCCAGGCCAGGGAATTGGTAGAGTTGGCCACCCGCAACGGGTTGATCTTCCAGGTAGGGCACGTGGAACGATTCAACGGCGCCGTGCTCGAATTGAGCAAAGTAGTGGACCAGCCCATGTTGATTGAGTCCCGACGACTGGCGCCTTTCAACCCGCGCATCGGCGATGTGGGTGTGGTTCTGGATCTGATGATCCATGATATTGATATTATTCTGAATCTGGTAAATGACGATGTGAAATCCGTACACGCCCGGGGTGTGCGCCGCCTGAGCGGTCATGAAGACGTGGCCGTTGCGACCATACAATTCGAGAACGGCTGCGTGGCCAATTTAATCGCCAGCCGGGCTACCCAGGCCAAAATTCGACGATTGAATATCACCCAGGAGAACGCCTACATTGTACTGGATTTTGCCACGCAGGATATTGATATTCACCGTCGGGCGCAGAGCGCCTATCTGATGACCCGGGAAGAGCTAAAATACAAACAGGAAGCCTTCGTAGAAAAGATTGCCGTACATCGGGACAATCCCTTGCGTCAGGAACATCAGCATTTTATCGCCTG
>JAGRMX010000099.1 GCA_020441025.1 Leptospiraceae bacterium | reverse complement strand
ACATCGAATCGGAACTGGAATTCATGACGCCGCCGTTGATCATTCACAAAGTGTATACGTGCATATCAAGAAACGCGCCGGACTATGAACGCAAGATAGCGGATTTCAACGCCGGCCTGGAAGCGATCAACCGCGACGGTACGCTTCGCAAAATTATGGAAAGCCATGGTTTTCAAACCACGGACGGCGTAAATTATCAATACGTGGGTATTTGAGCGGTAAGACTACAAGGCCGCTGAAAAAGCGTCGAATCCATCAGCTGTCTTTCTGCGTTTTCAGGCGATCGATCGGTGAAACGATATCGGTTACGCGCACACCGAAGTTCTCGTCAATCACCACAACCTCGCCCTTGGCGATCAGCTTGCCGTTAACCAGCATGTCCACCGGCTCACCGGCCAGTTTATCCAGTTCGATAATCGATCCTTCGCCCAATCCCAGGATCTCTTTAATGTACATTTTGGTACGCCCCAATTCCACCGTGAGCGTCATCTGCACATCCATCAGCAGATTCATGTTGGGTTGCATGGGACCGGGACCGCCCGTAGATAATGCCGGGAAGGATACATCCTGAATGCCGGCCTGGCCGGGCTGAGGACCGGTAGGTTGCTGCATGGCCAGGCCGCCCGCATCCATGGACATGCCCGGCTGGCCCGAAGAGCGCGATTTTTGAAAGATATCGATGGCCATTTGCATGGGCAACAGCACGTTAACGCGCGAATCGACCGCGCCATCGACCACAAATGGAATTTGTATTTTTAGATATGCGGAACCGCCCGAAATCGGCTCGCCTTCACCGGTCATGCGCACATCCACCGGCATGGGTGTTACCGCCGCGCCCACCTTTACCGAGATTTGCGTGGCCAGATTGAACAACATAGGACCGATCGCATCTTTAATAGTGGCAATCTGCGCGCTATCCAACGGTCCCTCGGCACCGGAAACATCGTCCGCGCCCATTACAATCGCCGCGATCCGGGCGGCATCATTCACCGGTAAAAACATTCCCAGGCTACCGGTTATAGCTCCGCTCAGTTGCTGAGCAAAGACCACGTGATTCTGGCCGAATTCATTGTTTACGTTGTCCTGCTGACGCACTTCGGCATAGGGTTGTCCCAACCGCACTCCGCGGGAGAGAATCAGTCCTAATCCCTGAGTTCCCGCACTCAACGCCTGCAATACGATATCCGCCACCGTCTCCCGCTCCAGGGGCGACATGTCCTGGCTGATGGCGGCGGCCGATACGGCACCGGCGTCATCGCCACCGGCTCCACTGAAATCATCAG
Source organism: Leptospiraceae bacterium (assembly GCA_020441025.1). Lineage (GTDB taxonomy): Bacteria > Spirochaetota > Leptospiria > Leptospirales > Leptonemataceae > JAGRMX01. The sequence goes on along the minus strand of JAGRMX010000099.1, from coordinate 8,633 downwards.
CGCCCTGAAGTAAGAGATCGATTTCTTCCTGCGATAATGAACCGTCTACCATTCCTGTTTACCATTCCCGGGCGGATGCCCACTTCATTTCAGCCGATTGTGCGTGCGTCTGCAATTGAAAAATCTGTATCCGGATCCGATTGGGTGGGCGCCTGGCACAGTTGTCGGTTTTGACTCAAATCGAACCGCGCCGGAGTTCACGTACTCGCACCCATTTTTCGGTGTCAGCGCGGTCCTCTGCCTCGCCCTGATCCCGGTGATCACCTTTTACTTGTCGGTCATTTTCGAAATTTTTGTATTCTTTTGGTGAGTATACGCACCCGTAGCGGTGCCGCATACGATCTAACGTGCTGCTGAGGCGACATAAGCTGTCAGAGTTCTGACAATTACCCCTGCCCGTATGTGCGATAGCGTGGGATCTCAATCAACGCGTTCGAATTTCCGGCGGAGCGGCCGGTAAATCCACGGCCCGGGTGGCCCAGTTGGTGTCCTGCGGACCGCCCGGAATGGAGATTTCAAAGGCCGGTCGCAAATTCGGCAGCCGATAGCCCTGCATTTTGCCCACCGTATAATTTTCCAGCAACAGATAATCGCCCAGAGAATAGCCGCGGCCCAGTTCATTCAGCGGCGGAATGATGCGCCAATCATCGCCGGTGGGCATGCTATCCAGCTTCTCTCCGGATCGCACGTCATAAACCGTAAGCGCTTGCCAATCATCGATAACCACATACGGCGATTTTTCAAAGGTCTGATACAGATTTTGCACCATGTTGGACATACCGGGCACATGAAAAGACCCGATAACACGCACGTTGCCGGATTGGGTATCGACGGATTCCAGGTTAAAATCCGCGGCATTATCCGCATCCATGGCGGTTCGATTCAGATACACAATGTGGCTGCCCTGATTTACAAAACGCGGATAGAACAGGTTTTCCCTCGATACCATGGCCTTCGGAGCAGTGTTGCCATCGCTGTAATGAATCGCGGTCGGCCCTTCCCGACCGATTTGAAACGGCTGGTACAGAAAGAGATACCGACCGTCGGGTAAATAAGCAAAGCGTTTGAATCCGCCCCGGTGGCGTTGCACGGCGCGCAGAAGTTGCGTGCCCTGAAACTCGTACACCGCCTCACTCGGATCCAGTTCGTGTGACCGGAGCACCTTGCCATTATTCAATTCGCGCAACATGGGAAATTCACGCGGCGCCGGTTTCCATTCATGCGTGCTGATTTGAAACTCCACGTGGCGCACGTCCACTTCTTCACGCTCATTGATGAATCCATCTACAAAGACCAGGTGATCGGGGCCCATCTGAGCCACGCTGACCGGATCTTCCAGTTCATGATTCAACTGTTCCCAGCGACCGTCGGCATATAAAAAATAACCTTCCCAGCCGCGTTGATAAAAAATGCGCGGATTAAAATCGTTTTGCTGCGCGGTAAGCTCAGTTTGCTTGAACGGAAAAATGCTTCCGAATACAATCATAACCGTGGCGGTGATTGTCGCACAGGCAAGGTTTATCCGGACGCTCTTCAACTTCGTTTGCACAGAATCTCTCCCCGTAAAAATGTCAGACGTATGTAAACAGACTATGGGTGTGAAAAAAACGATTTCCCCGCGTCACTCAGCGATCCAGCACCGCCACCATGCTCTCGAAGGGCGCCAGACTGATGGAAAAGCCCTCATCATCAACGCGCCAGGGAATTGCCTGGCCGGTCCAGTAATCGGTCGCGCCGCGCAAATCGTATTTCTCGAATCCAGGCGGCAACTCCAGTCGAATACGATCGGGGGCGGGCGCCGGATTCCACACGCCGATATAACCGGCCGGATTGTACAGGCCGCGCGGAAATTCGTGTTCCAATAATCCCAGCGGCACCGGCGTATGCGCGGCGCACTTGCGATTCAAAGCGACCGCTTTCTTAAACAAATCAAATCGATCCGCATCCAGTTCGGTCAGATCATCCGAGAGCAGCAACATGCCTCCGCTGAGCGCCATCACCGAAGCCAGAATATAAGTATGCTTTATGTTTAATTTTGTACGCGTGGAACGTACCATCAGACAATCGGGATCGTTGGTCCAGAAACGATTGTGCATGAAGCTGCGCGTAATGGTGTTGATCAAAGCGTTACGCGCGGTGGGATAATTCCGATCGCGCAGAACCCATTTGGTAAAATCACTGCGCCATATGTGATTCACATCCATGCCGATGCGCATGGCGTCAAAAACGCCCACCCCCGGCCAGAGCGGACAACCGCAGCCCAGCAAAAATGTTTTTTTACCGGCCGCCTTGCGAATCAACTGCAGGGTTTCCTGCAAACGTTGGGCGCCGGTACGATTCTGATAGCGCGAATAGGCGCCCCGAAACGCGGCGGTAAAAAGAAAATCGAGTTTTAAGTAAGGGTAACCCCAATCGTGCACGATGGTGTGTATGGTTTCCTGCAACCATTGCTGGTAACGCGGATGCGTTACATCCAGCGCGTAGGACCAGCCGTTCCAGTTGGGATTGAACAGGGCTCGCACCGGCTTATCGCTTCCGTTTTGCCTGAGAATCATCTCCGGATTATTTTTATACAAATCGCTATCGGTCTGGACGATAAACGGCGCCAGCCAGATGCCCGGTTGCATCTTTGCATCGCGAATGCGTTCTGCCAGCATGTGCATGCCACCGGGAAACTTTGCGTTGGTTTCCAGCCAATCGCCCAGATGCTTTTGATATCCGTCGTCAATCTGAAACACATCGATTTTCAAATCGGACTTTGCCAGCGTCGCCAGGTTCTTTAAAATGATTTCCTCGCTGATGTTCGTATAATAGTAATACCAGGAACACCATCCGATGATTCCATCACGTTTCACATCGCCGTGACGCTTGAAGTTGCGCGCAACGGACTTCATGTGCATATCGAGTTGCAGCGCAAAACTCTGACGTCGAGCTTTACGCGCCGATTTTTCCTGACCCGGCAAATTATGCGCCGACCAACGCACCCGGGTTAAGCTCTCCCGGGCATGATTCGGAAAAAGGCGACCGTTAAAATCCCAGACAATGGCAAACTCGGTCAGGCGACCGTTGCGCGGATCAAGATGTACACGAAAACGCATGAATTGATGTCCGGGTCCGGAGATGCTGTATAGAAAACGCACCGGTTCCGTTTTGGTAAGCGTTTCGGCCGGCGCTTCGGCCAGCGCTTCCAATCCCACCAAACCTTCCGAATAGAACCGACCCGGCGCCGGCAACATGTGCAAAAACGAAATCGGTAATCGACCCTGATGAGGCGTTTCCGGATTCTCATCCATGTTTTTCTTCCATTGTAAACGCGCGAAGACATTTGGCTCGCGGTGAATACGACGCGCACTTAAAGACCAGGATTGATATCCGTGTTGAAATATGCGATAGCCGTACGTAATGGGCACATCCGGATGCAAGGTTATGGAAGCCAGGCTTGCCGAGTTTAATACCAGTTCCAATCGATCCAGGATTACGTCCGGCGAGCGCACGCGGCGTAGCATGGGGCGCAACTCCGCATCGCGCTTATCAAAGCGGATTTCGAAACCTTCCGCTTCGAGGGCGTCCTGCACCGTTCTGCCATTGAATTCCAGTTTGCGTACATCGCCGTCGGGTGTGAGCCGGTAATACAGATGTGTGCGTGCGTCTTCGGGAAATTGCATAAGCTATAGCTTCCGTAATCTGCTAAGAAACATCGACATTCCTATACTGGCGGGTGGATTGCCAATATGGACCCGATACCATTGAATATTTATTCATTACAATGCATGCGTTAAAACGATTTTATCGCGAATCTTCCGCCGTGACATCGCCGGAGAACTCGGCCCGAATCACAAATATCAATCCCACTACCGCCACACTCAAACAAACGGCGGCCACCATCGCCGGCAGGAAACGCCCCAGGATGATGGCGCCCGGTAAAAACAGTCCGGCATACACCAGAACGGTCCCCAGTATCCAGCCCAGGAAAGGTCGCCACAGCGATCCCTGCGCCTTCAACTGAAAGCGTCGGGCAATGTGCTTCCAGCCCGGACCGGCCGGTCGCACGCGCTCAAAAAATTGCGCCAGATGTTTGTCCGGTTCGGCCGGAGTCAGGAAAAGCACCAGCAGAGTTAAAAGCAGTGTTATGGGAACGATGATAAACAGGTTTTTGGGTTCGGGTATGCGCGGTATTCCCAATTTATAAGCTACCTCCAGACCGGTCACAACCGCAACCGGAATGAGCATGGACGCGATTTCCGACCAGGCATTCACCCGCCACCAGTACCAGCGTAGAATCAAAATGGCGCCCATACCGGCGGTACAGCTTAATAAGAACAACCATGCGTCTTTTATGGATTCAAACACATAAAACGAAACCAACAGAGACACTAACATCAACCCGATGGTGGTTACGCGCGAAACGGAAATATAATGCGACTCGTTTCGATCTTTCACCGCAAATCGACGATAAAAATCGTTTATCAAATAGGATGAGCCCCAGTTAAGATGAGTGGAGATGGTGGACATATAGGCCCCCAGGAAGGCCGCAATCAACAATCCCCGCAGCGGCGACGGCAGCACGTCACCGATCAATCGAATGTAGGCCGCTTCTCGTTCCGCGCCGTTCAGTTCCGGATACAGGGCCACCGCCACAATAGCGCCCACAATCCAGGGCCAACTGCGTACGCAATAATGTGCCACCACAAACCACAACGTGGCCAGCAGGCCGTGGCGTTCATTGCGGGCCGACATGATGCGTTGCGCTATGTAACCGCCACCGCCCGGCTCGGCACCCGGATACCAGGACGCCCACCATTGAATCAGTATAAACGCCAGGAACGACCAGAGATCGATACGCTGCAGTCCGTTTCCATCGTTTGTGTTTGTCTCGTCAGCTGCGTTTGCCTCGTTAGTTGCGTTTGCCTCGTTAATTATGTTTGGTTCTTCTTCAGCGTTTGAAACGTCGGATGCGGGAACGGCCTGCTCCGGCCAGAAATTGGTATCGGAAAAGTGCGGGAGGAAATCATATACCGGCGCGGGCAGTGCCGCATTCAATCCACCGGCGGCCTGGATACGCGGATGTTGCACGGCGAACACCGCCAGCAAAATGCAACCGCCCAGGGCGACGGTAAATTGAAACGCATCGGCAATCATAACGCCCCATAAACCCGAAATGGCCACATACGCCAGCGTAACCAGCGCGCAGATGGTGACCGCCAGTTGTCCGTCCACCTCCGGAAACAAAATGCGCATGATGCCCAGCATGGCCAGGTTCACCCAGCCCATCACGATGCAATTGATAAATAATCCAAAGTAAATCGATTTGAAACCGCGCAGGATGCTCGCGGCCCGACCGGTGTAGCGTATTTCAATAAACTCCAGGTCGGTGAGTACGCCCGCCCGGCGCCATAAACGCGCGAAGAAAAACACGGTCAGCATGCCACCGGCGGCGGCACTCCACCACACCCAGTTGCCGGAAATCCCGCTGGTACCGATAACACCCGTAATAAACAGAGGCGTATCGGCCGCGAAGGTGGTAGCCACCATGCCCGTGCCCACCAACCACCAGGGAACCGAACGACCGGATAAGAAATACTCGCTCAGGGATTTGCCGCCCCGACGACTTAAAAAGAGACCGAGGCCGATGCTGACGGCAAAATAGAGCAGAATTACGGAAAAATCGCCGGTGCTCAAAGACATCGATTGCATATGCGTGATTGCGTTCGGGAAGCAAAGCATTATTTTGGTTTTAAGCGATGGAGGATGGGATAGTCTGACCGCAACGTATGCCGGTAGAAGAGATACAGGACGAACACAAGGCCGCCATTTTCGATTTTGACGGCGTGGTTTTTCAACCCGACGCGGGCTGGAAGATCATCGACGCACGACTGGGCGTGGTGGGCAGTCGGGTGCGCTGGGAACGCGGTTGCGTGTTGTACGAGAATTATCGTCGGCATAATCCCGACGCGTTGATTACGGAATGCTTCGCTTTGGACGAATACGCCTACGGTTCCGCACCGGTGGACGGCGCTTTAAACATCACTCCGCCCGATTCCGTAATGAAAACCGCGCAGAATCATCGTTTTCGGGGACACGATTTGATTTTGCTCTCGCAGAGTTCGCACCGCGATTTGCTGGACATCACCGAACATCTGATGGGTGAACGTCGCTTTCCGGTTTTAAAAAACCCGTTTGAAGAGGCGCGCTTCTTATCGCCCGTCGAGCAAAATCCGTTGATCCTCACGGGTCACGGCATAGAACATAAATTCGCCATCATCTCCGAGTTGTTGGCGTATAAACACAATCTGCGCTTTAATACCGAGAATGAACCGGACGATCGTGGGCGCTACCACAAGATTTATCTGTATACCACCGAACCGGCGTACGCACAGGTGTTGGAAGATTTCACCCGCAAACACCTGGATGATTTACTGGGCGGACGCAACGCCATTGTGCATTCCTTGATTGCCCAACCGGCTTGATGAAAGCGCGCGCAATTACAAACTGATAGTCAACAGGGCGGCGTCATCCACCAACGGCTCGGCGATGAACGCACGCCACTGCGTCAGCACGAATTCGCGTTGTTCGGTCAGTTCCAATTCACGCGATTCAAAAATCAAATCACAAAAACGCTCGAAGCCGAAAGTTTCGCCTTCCGCATTCAACGCGTCGATAAATCCGTCGGTATATAAAAAGATGCGATCGCCGGATTCGTATACTTCGCCCGATTCTTCCAGACTGCTTAAAAAATTGCTGCTCTCCACACCCATGATCATACCGTCCGGATTCCAGACATCCAGACTGACCGCCCGGCGACGTAGAATTACCGCGGGACGATGACCGGCATTGGCGATTTCGATGCGCGAACCGCGGGCTTCGATCACCAGACACATGGCCGTCAGGTATTCCTGAGTGGTAATGGCCCGACTCATGGAATCGTTCATGTGATTTAATATTTCCCGGGCCGAACCCTGGGCGCGAGTGGCGTTGCTGAAACCGATTTTGGCCGCCATGGTGATCAGGGCCGCCGGTACGCCGTGACCGGATGCGTCGATGATCATGACTGCCAGGCGCGTATCCGAAAGAGGTGTAAAATCAAAAAAGTCTCCGCCCACCTTACCCAGCGGTTGATTGTACGAAAGAATGCGAATGTTTTCGAAATGATAATCGCCTTCCGGCAAGACACTCTGTTGGATTTCGACGGCGATATCCAGTTCCATTTCCAGCAACTGGCTCTTATTTTCCAGCTCATCCAGCGCGCCGCCCAACCGTTGCGCCTTGCGCTCCACCTCTTCCCGCGCGCGATACAACTGCAAACGAGTTTTAAATTCCCGGGCGGCCATGGCATTGCGCGCCCAGCTCAGAAAAATCGACGCGATGGCCACGGTAAAAGTAACCGCACCGCCGTGACCCAGCACCGTCGCGTATTTCAAATTTGAAAATTGATAAAAGCAGAATATATAAAACGCGAACGTGAGTGCGATCATGAAAATGGTGTGCTTAACCGGCCAGAACAGCAACATGCTGGCGCCGATAAAAGCGGCGGTAAAACCCAGCGAGTACATCCATAGCGCGTTTCCGGTAAAAGGCAACAACAGACAGATGGTGAAATGCATTAGAATCGAACCGACGTATCCCAGAAAGAGACTCGGCAGATTAAAACGATGACTGAGCAGCAAAGCCGACAGCAATAAAAGCGAAACACCAACGCGCACGAAGGCGAATTGTACCCAGTAGGACGGCACGAATACAAAATCGAAGGCGATCCAGGCGGGCAACAATACAGCTACGCCCAGTACGAAGATTTGATGCCAGCGCCGGGCGATGAGTTCACGTTCATTACGCCAGAGCCGCTGGGAAACGGTAGCATCGTCTGTCGGAGCCGAGTTCATTGCTGGTGTTGGCGGATCGATCCGCATTCAATACCCGATTAACATTATAATAGAAACGATTAAGGCCAGAAACAAAACCAGAAATAAGGTCACCAGACCGGCAATGCCCACCAATCGAAAATAACGCACAAATTCACTGACCGACATGCCCGCGTGTCGTAGATCGCCGGTGCGGCCGTACTGTTCGGCGAACTCCCCCGCTCGAAATAAATGAATGCCCGCAAAGATATACGGAATACCGATTAAGACCACGGCAAAAATCACGCCGCCGATAATCATCAAAGCGCCGAATAATTTCACCCAACCGCTGCCGATGGTGGGCACTCGAATGCCGCGCATGGGATCGTTTTCGACGGACATGGCCGGGCTGCCTTCGGTTCCGTACGGATTTGTGACCGGATAGGCGGTAGTTTGCGGACTTTCAGGGTACATACTCGCGTTCGAACTCCAGATGCGCGCGATTGCGGCTGATGCGGGTTTCTTCCGCCTTGACCATAGAATACTCGGCCCATAGTTCCGGCGTAAAGTACTCCGGTTTCAGTTTAATAAATTGATTTTCGGTTTCCGGATCGAGATCGCCGGCATAGCGGTAATCGAATAGATGATTCCAGGATATCACTTCAAAGATGAGCGGTTCTTCAAACTCACCGGCCTGCATGCGCACGGTCTTATGCTGCACCGAAAAATCGGAAGGGTGATAGTTATCGGCGGTTTCATATTGCACCACCCGCAGTTCACCGTCCGCGCCAATCTCCA
>JAGRMX010000098.1 GCA_020441025.1 Leptospiraceae bacterium | reverse complement strand
CCGACGAGTTTCAATTATTGCAAACGGATCGTCCCGGTCTGGGATTTTCACGCGATACCTGTTGGTTGAGGTTGGATGTAACCAACCCCGGTGAGAGGCGTACCTGGTTGCTGGAATTTGCCACTCCGTCCCTGGATTATATTGATATCTATCGTATCGATGCGAATGCAGTGACGCATTTATACCGGGGTGGCGACCATGTGCCTTTCGACGAGCGCACGTTTGCTTATCGCAATGCGGTGGCGGAGCTGACTGCGCCGGCTCAATCTACGATTCATTATCTTATTCGGGTTCGTACTACCGGTGCGCTCAATCTTTTTTTAAGAGCCTGGGACAGGGAAGCGTTTCAACAGGCCGTTGTGCGAGAGCAGATTGCGGAAGGTTTGTATTTCGGCATCATGCTGGCCATGCTCATTTATAATCTCTTTGTCTACTTTGGCGTTCACGAAATCAGTTACCTCTATTATTCTGTTTTTCTGGTTTTTTTCATCCTCATGCAACTGGCGGTAAACGGCATGGGTTACCAATATCTGTGGAGCGCCTGGCCCGGTTTCTCGGATTATGGCGTTCCCGTGTTTACCTATAGCGCCGTCTTTTCCGCTTTATTGTTTACACGCAGCTTTATAAACACACCGCGCCTGTTACCACGTTTGAATCGATTGATCGATGTACTGTTGGTGCTGGCTGCCGCCGGATTGTTATTTCTGCTGGTGCGTTATCTACTGGGCGCCTATGTGATTGTGGTACTTTCGAATATTGCCGCAGTAGTCAGTATCGCCGCAGTGATCATAATCAGCATTGTGGCATTATTTCGAAACAGTCGCGCGGCCCGGTTTTATTTGATCGGCTGGGCCGGTTTGCTATGCGGCGTACTGGTGACCGTATTTCGAAATACGGGATTGCTGCCGGCTTTTTTCTTCAGCGACTACTCTCTGCACATCGGGTCGATTGCGTTGGTTATGCTGCTGTCTCTGGGTTTGATTGATACGATCAACCAGATGCGACGCAAACTGCAATCATACAGTACCGACCTGGAACAACAGGTGTCGGAAAGAACGGCCGATTTGAACAGCAGTCTGAACGAGGTGCGCAGCTTAAAGCGACAGCAGGACGGCGATTACTATCTGACTTCGTTGCTCATTCGCCCGCTGAATACCTATGCTCAGGGTAGCGAGAAAGTTCACGTACAGAGCTTGTTAAGGCAGTATAAAAAGTTTCAATTCCGGGATCGAGAATCGGATCTGGGCGGCGATGTGTGTATTGCACAGGAAATTACGCTGTGCGAGAAAAAGTATACGGTTTTCTTAAACGGAGATGCCATGGGTAAGTCCATGCAGGGTGCCGGTGGCGCTCTCGTACTGGGTTCGGTGTTTACGGCCATTATCGAACGAGCGCGTATCGGTGAAGTACGTCGGCAATCGCCCGAGCGCTGGCTCAAAAATGCTTTTATTGAGCTGGACCACGTGTTTCAATGCTTTGATGGCTCCATGTTGGTGTCGGTCGTCATGGGATTGCTCGAAGAGAATACGGGCTTTCTCTGTTTGATCAATGCCGAGCATCCTGCGACCGTCTTATTTCGATCCGATAAAGCTTCGTTCCTGGGCGTCGAACATACTTATACCAAGCTGGGCTCCGGTATCCGTCATGGAAATATTCAAATTTATACTACCAACTTAAAACCGGGCGATGTTATAATCCTCGGATCGGATGGTCGTGACGACCTGCGCATGCAATCGGATGATGCATCGTCCCATCCTGAATCGTTAAATGAGCAAACAATAGACCGAATTGATGAATCGCAGCCATGGATCAATCATGATGAGACTTTATTCTTAAGAGTTGTCGAAGAAGCTCGTGGGGATCTGGATTCTATCGAACAACTGCTGCGGAGAACGGGAGAGATTACCGATGATTTATCTCTGATGCGCATCGCGTACGACGAACCGGCCGCGAAGCAGGAAACAATTCGGAGTGAACAGGTAAAGTCACACGACGAAGCATACTATCAACGATACCGGGAACTCTTTGAGCGCGCTAAAGAGCATGGCAGCAAACGCGATTACGATACGGCCATCGACCTGTTGAAGCAGGCCGAGCGGGTCATGCCGGAAAATTTAAATGTACTCAAAAGTCTGGCGCGTGTTCTTTTCCATACGAAGAATTACGGCGCTGCCGGCGAGTACGCCTGGCGGACGTTGGAACGCAGTCCTGCCGAAAACGATTTTCTGTACATGGATTCGTATTGCCGGCGAAAAAGCGGCGATCTTAACGGTGCGATCGAAAGCGGCGAACGCCTGCGATTGCGGGAGCCGGAGGATATGCGCAACCTGTTGAATCTGGCCCGCAGCTATCAAGCAGTCGGAAATCTTGAGCGGGCGCGGGCATTGGTTCAAGAGATTCTCGTTCTGGAGCCGGAACACGCAAAAGCCGGACAATTGCAGCAGGCCCTGAATGCGACTGGATAGTCGTTTCGGTTCGATTCAATAATACTCAAATCGAATTAAACCAGATCGAATAATTGGTCAGCCACCGGGAGTTAATTCATCGCCCACCAGGCGCGTGCGCGGCAGGTACTTACCGTTATCGAGCTGCTGAATATACTGAATCATGTGTTCGCGCACGGCACAGCGTAGATCCCAGAGCTTGCCCGAATCGGCCGCGGAAACAAGCGCGCGAATCTGGAGTGTGCTTTCTTTTACATCGGTTACCACCAGCCCGACCGCCATGTCATTAAACAGATTGTGCGCCTTAACATAACGCTCCAGCTCTTCCCTTATCCTTTCGATCGGCGCGGTATAATCGGTATAGAAATATACGGTGCCTAAAATTTCAGGCGATACTTTGGTCCAGTTTTGAAAGGGGGAATCCAGAAAGCGTTTGATGGGCACGACCAATCGACGCAGGTCCCAGACTTTTACGACTACATACGTTAGATTGATTTCTTCAATCCAGCCCCATTCCCCTTCGACAATAACCGTATCGCCGATTCGAATCGGCTGGGTGATGGCCAGTTGGATTCCGGAAAGCAAATTGGAAATGGTATTCTGGGCGGCCAGGCCGATAACCAGGCCGGCCACGCCCGCCGAAGCCAGCAGGGACATACCGATTTCGCGCAGCACTTCAAATTGCGTTAGAATCAACGCACCGGCAATCATATACAGAATGATATTGATGACGCGACGCAGTACAATCAACTGTGTTCGCGCTCCACGACTCTGTAACGATTCTTCGCCACTTTCTTTTAAGCGTTCGCGCAGTGACTCGGCCGCCAGACTGACGAAACGGGATATCATCCAGGCCGTGGTCAGAATAAAGCCGGATTGAATGATGCCGTCGGTTGTGGCCTGGACCGGTACCGAAAACTTTAGATAATTAAAACTCAATTTGGCCAACACCAGAGTCAGGAATACGCGTACCGGCCAGCGCGCCGCTTCGATGATAATATCATCCCACTGAATGTTTGTACGGCGGGCGATGATTTGCGCTAACTTCAGCAGGGGAAACGAAAGCAACCAGCCCAATAACAAAGCCAGCGGTATGAATAATCCGATGCCGACCCATTGCCAGGCGTACAATTCCCAGAAGCGGTACTCAAAAAATACCGGGTCCAGCAACTCGGGCGCCCGACCGGCGCCGTGCACGCGATACAATTCGGGGATTTGCTGTACGGTCTGGGCCGATATCAACCAGATATACTGATCCGGTCCCACCCATACCCGACTCATCAAAACCGGCACGGTTCGACGGCCCAGCTCAATCTCACCGATCTTATCGGTGCGCGCTCCGTCTTCCGGCTTTCCGGTGGGTTCATCCGAAATCAATTCATAGTCTACCCACAGAGTACGATCGAGCACAAACTTCAACTTCCAGGCCAATTCGGGCCCCTGTTTTTGCTGTTGAGAGCGGGGAATGCCGCTCAAATCCATATAGTATGCCGCGCTGAGATAATCGTTGTCCCGGCAGGCGTCCAGATATTGGCGCATGGAACGTCGCGGTGTGGATCGATCCCAGTCTTCATTCAAGACGGGCAGACCGTCGTGTGGGCCGGCATGCAGGTGGGTGAGCGGACCGCAGAGAGCGATCAGTGCAATGAACAGTAAGTTTGTACCGGATACGCGCCATGAATTCATGTCTTAATGCGTGAAAGCACAATCACATGAGCGCAACCAAAAAAATCTAAGAACCCGACTCAAATTTATGACGGATGAGTACATCAGACGACGTTTTTGCGTTTGGCCGCTACCAGACGATTGAAGTCGTTGATATTTTTAATGACAATCCGATCGGCGAACAACTCTACCTTGCCCTGTTTGACAAACCCGCTGATGACGCGTTGCACTTCAGCGGACGGTTGTGCGCACCAACTGGCCACATCGTCTACGGTTACGTTGAAAACCATCTGAGCGCTGTGTCCGTAATTGGGATCTTTTTCCGATAGCATGATGAATACGTCGGCGACCTTGGCCTGGATATCTTCCAGCAGCAAAATCTGTAAACGTCGTCGGGCGTCATAAATGCGCTGAGCGAATATGGTCAGCAGCCGATAGGCGAGAGGCGGTTGACTGCGCATTAAGGAATCAAAATTTTCCCGATTGAATTTCAATGCTCGCACGGTACTGATTGCTATAGCCGACGCACTGCGGGGTTCCGCCTCCAGGATGGCCATTTCACCGAAAAAATTTCCGGCTTCAATTACATCCAGAGTCTTCTGGCTGTTACCCACAGTTTTGGTAACTTTTACGTTTCCTTCCTGGATGAAAAAGCACTCGTTGCCCGGCTCATATTCACAGAATATGATTTCACCCGGCTCGAAGGTTACGCCGAATTTCTCGAATAATGATTCCGGTAACATCATGATCCGAGTTGCTCCAGTCTTTTACGCGCGTCCTGCGTGGTATTATCGGGCGGCGGCATGGTGGCCACTTTATGATACAGGCTGCGCGCTCTATCGGGATTGCCGGCGTTCTCCGCGATTATACCCAGATTGAAAATGCATTCTTTCACATGATCGCCGGTGGGAAATTGTTTGATGTAATTGGAGAAAGTATTGCTGGCTTCGTTATCCAGGCCCAGTTTCATCTGCACGAAACCTTTCTGGTAGTGTGCCTGACTGAAAATGGCTTTTTCGCGTTCGTTCTGCAAATGAGAATGTTGCAAACACTCATTGAATCGTACCAACGCTTCGGCATGTTCTTCGCTTTGCATGTGCTGCATACCCGCCTGATAAACTTCGGCGATGCCCGGTCGACCGGGCTTTGCGGTTTGCCCGGCGGCATTCAACGCGTCCGGATTGGTCAAAGCGTCATCGGCGGACATCATCTTTTGCTCGTCGGTCAAACGCGTGATGTTATCCGATTCGGCGTCTTCCGTTTCGGGGGGCGGGTATCCGGCGGGAAAGGTCAGACCCTTGCGGGCCATGCGCAGCAAATCCTCGGCCCGTTCGATGTTCTTGCCGTTAGGATTGTATTCAATGTATTTCTTGAAGGCGTAAATCGCGTGGTCGAAGTTGCCCATGCGATAAAACGATTCGGCCACATTTAAAAGTTCCCCGGCCGGATTCCCGGCGGCGCCGGCTTTGAGTATATCACGCACCTGGCGGTGGATGTCGCGTAATTGCCTGGAGAACACACGCATCATGGTCATGATCAGACGCGTGTTCTTTAAGACCATCTGCTCGAATTCATGGTGTTTGAAGACAATGACGGTAGTTTTACCCAGCACCTGGGCGGTTTCTTCCCGGGGATAATGGCCCAGACTGGACTTCACGCCGAAGAACTCGCCCAGTTTGACCTCTTCTTTGACTTCCTCACCGGTATCCAGCGCCGTGGAGATCAAAGCCACGCGTCCTTTTTGCAGAATATAGATCTCGTCGCCTACGTCTCCCTGGAAGTAGACGATCGATCCCCCGGTATAATTTCTTGCGATAGGCATTTACTTTTTCCAGTAAGATATCAAACCATCCGCGTATCGGGCGAAATCATGTTACGGATTGACGGGTAAAAAGGAAAACCCGGCATTTTCTCCGAGAGCATCGTTTACACGTTCCAGCAGGCCGCGCAGGCCGGTGGCCACAATGCGTTCGGTTCCCTCAACGAATATTCGCTCTACCGATACTCCCATGGTTGTGAACAATTTTTCCAGTTCCACATCACCGAACACCGGGATGCCGTTCCGAACAACCAGATAAATATCTTTCCAACCAATCTGATTCAATATCGTATCCGTGTCGACCGGCGACTCGGGCGGACGCACCACCGTCAGGTCGGCAATCGAACCGGCTCGTAAGGAATGTCGATTTTCCGACAATCGAAATGCGCGGCGAGCGTTTTCGGTAATCATGGCCAGCACCGTATCGGTTACGGATTCGGTGACGTTCTGTTCGTTCAAGAAAGCGCAGGCCGCCCGAATGTCCGTCAGCAGACTTTCCGATCCGTACATGGCGGCATCCGATCCCAGGCAAACATTGATGCCGCGCTGCAACATGGCGGCAATGGGCGTGGTGCGACCGTAGATATACTGATTGCTGGCCGGACACCATACGACGCTGGCCTGCGCTTCGGCAATCCGATCCAGATCGTGTTCACTGAGGGCCAGGCCGTGCACCAACACGGTGTATTCGCCGAGGCCGCCCTGTGCATCCAGTTGTCGCAGGGAATGGATCGACTCGGAGTCAAAGCCTTCGGCGATGTGCGTTATATAAGGTAAATCATTGCCCGCGGCCCGTTCATATTCACGACGGGGTCCTTCCCCCCAATCCAGGCTGTACGAGCAGATAGAATGGGATATTCCGAAATCGGGTAAAATCGAAATGGGCAATTCCGATACGAAGGGATCGCGTACGAAATGGGGAATATGATCGACCGCCAGCGTAACGCCACTGAGTAAATTACGATAGGCACCCAGCAGGTACAGATCGCGTGTATCCAGCAGCATGCGCCGCTTGAATAAATCGGACGATTTCAGCTCATTGTCCCACGCCAGCCAATTGCGATAGGGATGTTGCTGGCCTTTGAATACATGAAAGGAGGCCAACAGCGAATCGTGCCCGTTAATCCAACCCGGGAATACGGGCATACCGTGCAGGTTCACATTTAACAGATCCGCCAGCTCTTCACCGGCTTCCAGTTCATCGATGATGGTCCCATCGGAAATATGCAGGCCGGCGGTTTTGCGGACCGCGCCGGCTTCTACCAGGGTTGCGTTGCTGATTTGCCACTCCATATGTAATGCGTTCTGTATAAAGATTCCGGCCGGGTTGTCTGTAAAACTGTCGGCTGTCGTAAAGCCCAGACGACATAATCGCCCGCTATTTTTTGTCAGTTTTTGCGATTTCGTTAAAAAAATCCGACTCCGCGCGACGGTCACCGTGATTCCATTGCGATTCTGTTTTCGGGCCGGTCCGCTTATGAACCGCTTGACCCGGATGCCGACTGTGAAAACTGTGTCTCATTACAAGGAATGGGATTTAACTCGTGGCCAATCTAAAGTCATCGAAAAAGGATATTCGCCGGACAAAAAAGCGTCGGGTTCAGAACAGCATGCAACGCGCTCGTCTGCGTACCTATGATAAAAAGGTACGCGCTCTGATGGCGGCCGGCAATCTGGAAGATGCCCGCACTCAGTTCGGTATCTATTCTCGATTTCTGGATCGAGCCGGACGTGTACATCTCATTCACCCCCGTCAGGCTGATCGCCGTAAAAGTCGTATGGCGCTGTTGTTGAATAAAGCAGCCCAGAAGTCGGCATAACGGAGTTCGATCAGGCAAGATCAAAGCAAATTTCGGGCGATTAGCTCAGCTGGGAGAGCACCTGCCTTACAAGCAGGGGGTCGCAAGTTCGATCCTTGCATCGCCCACATACTTTATGTGGTTGCAGAAAACCATTCGCCTCCGGGCCCGTCCGCGTGGCGTTCATCTGGTCACGGATGAAGTTCTGGAACAGTTGCCGGAACTGGCCCGCCTGAAAACGGGCCTGCTGCACATTTTCATCCAGCACACTTCGGCCAGCCTGGCCATCAATGAGAATGCCGATCCGGATGTGCGCACGGATGTGGAATCATTTTTGAATCGGCGTCTGGTGCCGGAGAATGAACCCTACTTCCGGCATACGACCGAAGGTTCCGATGACATGCCGGCACACATCAAAGCGATTGTCATCGGCCCTGCTCTTTCCATTCCGATTGGCGCGGGACGTCCGCAACTGGGCACCTGGCAGGGCATCTATCTTTGTGAGCATCGTGATCACGGTGGCGGTCGCAAAATTGTAATCACGGTGCACGGGGAATAGTTGCTTCTCAGATTGGACTTAAAGAATTATTACTGTTTATTTGATTGTGAATTGTCGGACTTCGACCGGTTGGCTGTAGCCTGTCGGCGGCTCCTGAATTTTTTTGCATTCGGATAGATAAGTTCTCATTGAGCATCGGAGGAAGCGCAGGTGTTGCGAATTTTTAAATCCGGGGATATCACTGCCGAACAACGCGCGGGTTTGATGAAACGCGTCGCCTCCGAGGATCGTTCGGCGGTGGAGACCGTGCGATCCATACTTGATCGTATAGAGCGGGAAGGCACGTCGGCGGTACTGGATTATACACTCCAGTTTGACGGAGTACGACTGAACGACCTGGTTGCGCAGCCGGAAGAATTTGATGCGGCCGAGAATCAACTTTCGGATGATCTGAAACGCGCATTTCAAAAAGCGGCGGAAAACATCGCCACTTTTCATCAACTGCAACGTGAAGCGCTGCGTGATCATGATACCATCATCGATGGTACGTTGATGGGATTTAAATATATTCCCGTAGATGCCGCCGGTGTGTACGTTCCCGGTGGCAAGGCATCTTATCCATCATCCGTGTTAATGGGATTGATTCCGGCCATCATTGCCGGCGTGCGCAAACAGATTCTGATTACGCCACCCAATGCGAGCGGCAGCGTGGACCCGGCCGTGCTGTACTGCGCGCGTATGGCCGGCGGCAATTCAATTCAGGTGATTAAGGCCGGCGGTGCTCAGGGAATCGCAGCGGCGGCGTATGGCCTGACCGGCATCCGTACCGAGGTGATTGTGGGGCCCGGCAATCGTTATGTAATGGCCGCCAAATCGATTTTAACCGAACGCGGATTGATTCGCATGGATATGCCGGCCGGACCTTCGGAAGTGATTGTCATAGCGGATGAATCGGCTCGACCGGAATTTGTAGCGGCCGATTTATTGTCCCAGGCCGAGCACGGCGAAGACAGTCCGGCCGTATTGCTCACCGATAGCATAGCCCTCGCGGAAGCTACCGCGCGCGAAATCGAACGCGGACTGAACGAACGCCCCGCGCGGCGAGATATGAAAGCTACCAGCATCCGTGAGCATTCTTTCGCGGTTGTGTTTGATGATATAAAAGAAGCGTTTGTTTTTTCCAATGAGTACGGTCCGGAGCATCTGGAAATATGCACGCAACGTCCCCAACGCGATCTGGAACGCATAACCAGTGCGGGCAGTGTTTTTCTGGGACACTACGCACCGGTCGCTCTGGGAGACTATTTCAGCGGAACCAATCATGTATTACCTACCGGCGGTGCGGCGCGATTTTATTCCGGCCTGGGTGTGGAGCATTTTCTAAAGCGCATTACATATCAGTATCCGACCGAAGAATCCTTACGCAATGCCCTCGATCCGATTATGCTGATGAGCGTGCATGAAGGCCTGGATCAGGAACACGGCCATTCGGTACAGGTGCGCTTTCAAGATACGTACGATGCCGGGCATTGATCCGCGTTCTTTGGATGTGCGTAATCACCGGTCATTTGAACGGCGGTAAGATGAACGGACTCAGATAAGCTTTCATCGGATTGTGGATGGAATCTACAGCAAGTAACAATAATTGACAGAATCGATATAATGAACTCAGTTTAGTATATTAATGAAGTATCTTAAATCTGGATTCGTTTTCCTTCTCGGCCTTTTTCTTTTTACAGGAGGCGGCTACCTGGTATTTAAAAGCCGTCAGATTAATGATTCATGGAGGACTATTGAAGGAGTAATCTATGAAACCGAGACC
>JAGRMX010000097.1 GCA_020441025.1 Leptospiraceae bacterium | reverse complement strand
TGGAATCTCCGTGTCTTCAAAACGAGCGTCGCCGAAAGCATCCAACACGGCCCGATTGAGTTTATGACCGCGAAAGAAACTGATCAACGGTATGGTTTTATCCAGAATGGCCTTCGAGTCCGGAATGATTTTAGCCACCATAGCTTCGATTTCACGCGCGTCTTTTCCGAGGGCGTATCCGGCGCCTACCACCGAACCCATGGAAGTTCCCGCCACCACATCAAAATCGATTCCGGCCTGATCCAGCACTTCCAGCACGCCGATATGCGCGAAGGCCCGGGCGCCGCCGCCGCTCAACACCAGGCCCCGGCGGGTACCGCTCAACATGCGCGCCAGACGATTGATACCGGTTTGAAAAGCGCGCTCCGGCGTACCGATTTGCAGTGACGCGTCGCGTACCGAACGCAGCCGAATATGATTTCGATACAACGCCGAATAGGGATTGATGGACGCCCAGGTTTCCGAATCGTCGTGCGGACGACGGCCTCCTTTTTCATCCGAAATGGTGATGACCCGGGTGAAAAAATCATCAATATGTTCGGTACAAAATGCGGTAACTTCTTTCCAGAGATTGCCTTTGGGTGAATTTAAAGGCGTACGCGGATTACGTGCCAGCATAACCCGATCACTCTGCGAGAGGGCCCGGGCCACCACGGGATGATCCGCATCGCGACCGGCGTCGATCAGAATGGCCGAATAGTATTTTTTCAATCGACCGAGAATAGCCGGAACTATATCGACAATGGCATCCGAATTGATTCCGGAATCGAATACCTCATGTCCGGCCAGCACATCAAAGCCGCCTTCCGCGTGTTCGGCATTGTCCAGAATGACGGACGTTTCTACATTGGGCCACCGATTCCAGATCAGACTCATCAATGGAAACGATTCGCTTTTCAAAACGGAATAGCGATTGAAGTTTAATAACAGAACCGCATCCGGGTTTTCTTGATTTAGAGCGCGCCCCAGCTCAAGGCACAACTCACTACCTCGCCGGGGATCCTCGGGATAAAACAACGTATGCACCCGGGCCGGTGTTTCCTGTTTTTCACCGGAATGCGCCCGCCGCACACGACGGGATAACTCCAACGCCAGGTTCTGTCCCACCGCCGGCTCCAGTGAGAGCAGTTTCAAAAACGCCTTGCCCGGCACGCAGTAAACCATGGAATCCAACGAGGCCCGTGCATACGACGAGTGCGCCTCACCGGTTAAAAAGCTGACTTCACCGAAAACGCCACCACGATTGATGGCGAAGACGGTGGCGTTACGCGAGTCGGCGCCGTCATCACTCTGTTCCTGGCGCCGGATTTGTATTTCCCCGTCCCGCACCAGATAAAAGTGATTGGACTCATCGCCGCGCCGATAAATGATCTCATCTTTTTCAAAATGCCGGAGTTGAATTTCCTGAATGAATTTCTGAAAAGCCGGACTGCGCGGTGGTACGTTTTCAAACAACGGCTGGGCCAGCAGAAAATGCCGGTGATCCGACTTCTGGTCGACCCGTTTCCCGCCTGGTTTGAGGGCGCGCATACTCTGAGAATCGGATAAAGCGTGAGCCTTGCAAACAAAAATCGATTGGCGGATTTTTATAACACTCAAGTCATCCGATTGCCCTCGAACCGACGCCCGAAAAAATGCGATTATGCGGTTAAATCTGGCGGCACATTGTCTGGCGCGCAATGCCCGGGAGCGCGGGGAGCAGACCGCCCTGATGTTTTTGAGCGCCAACCGGGTGGAATACAGCGCCACTTACAACGAGATTACACGGGAATGTCTACGAATGGCCGCCGCCTTACGGTCTATGGTCTCACCGGGCGAGCGTATTGCCTTGCGTTTGCGACACGGACCGGAGTATGCCCTGGCCTTCTTCGCAGCCAACGCGGCGGGTTGTGTTCCCGTCCCTCTTTCGCCCCAACTACAGGCCGAAGAAGTCGCATTTATCGTACGGGACGCGGATTGCGCACTGAGCCTGTACGACGCTACGCTACCCTGTCCGGATTGGAATCAAATATCACACTCGACTTCGCGCTCTAACTTTCCATCTGCTTCTGGTTCTAAAAAACAAGCGATTGAATTGAAGTCCTTTTTTATAACAGTACGCGAACAACCCGACTCGAGCCTGTACTTTGCGGACACAACCGCGGAAGATCCGGCTTTCCTGGTGTACACTTCGGGCACCGGGGGTTATCAGAAAGGCGTACTGCATGCGCAACGTAGCATTCTGGGACGCGAACCCATGCAACCAGGCTGGCATGGCATGAATTCAAGCGATCGAGTTTTGCATGCCGGTGCGTTGAACTGGACCTACACTCTGGGAGTGGGATTAATGGATCCATGGTGTGCGGGTGCTACCGCCTGCTTGCATACCGGCACCATTCAACCGACCGACTGGCCGCGTCTATGGCAGGAATATAACATAACCATGTTTGCGGCCGTGCCGTCGCTGTACCGTCGCATTCTCAAGTACGATGATCTGCGGACGTATGATTTAAAGGCATTGCGACACGCCTTAACTGCCGGGGAAGCGCTGTTACCGGACTTGTTGCATGCCTGGCGGCAGGCTACCGACAAACCGATGTACGAAGCTCTGGGAATGAGTGAAGTGTCTACATATATATCCAGCGGCCCGCAAACACCTGTGCGAGCGGGTAGTCCCGGTCGCCCTCAACCCGGTCGAAGAGTGGCCATCTTACTCGCCGACCAATTACAGCATGACGAAAGCGAAAATAAACGTTATGAATTGGCGCCGACCGACGCGATTGGATTGCTCGCGATTCATCGCAGCGATCCCGGATTGATGCTGGGTTACTGGAATCGTCCGGAAGAAGAGCGCGCAGTATATGCGGATGAGTGGTTTATAGGCGGTGACCTGGCCCGTATCGATGCCGACGGTTACGTGTACTATCACGGTCGCGATAATGAATTGATGAACGCTTCCGGGTATCGGGTTTCTCCCCTGGAAGTGGAAAGATGTCTGCAAAATCATGCCGACGTAGCCGAGGTTGCGGTGACCGAGGTGCGGTTACCGTCGCAGGTAAGTTTGATTGTGGCTTATATTGTACCGGTCGATGCCGAACTACCGCATGCGGAAGAAAGAAAACGCAATGCGATGGCCCTACATATCCTGCGATACGCCGCCGAACACCTGGCTGAATACAAATGCCCGCGTAAAGTGGAGTTTGTGGATAGCCTGCCGCGTACTGCCAGTGGAAAAATCCAGCGCCGACTATTAGCAGAACGGAAATAATTTTTTATATGGTATCATGAATTGCCCGGCAGCGCGGCATCGGTAGCAAACAGGGAATCGAATCGAATTAAGCTACGTCATTTTTATCTTTCGCGACGGATTCAAATTGGCACAATCAAAGCGAAGTCGGAGATTAAAATCCGAATAAAGCGTTAAAAATCGGGATCGGTCGGCTGTTGATCGCGTTTCGCCATTTCAATCATCTTCAGCTTTAGCAGTACGGCGGCCTGCAGGTCCGCCATGGCGCGTACGTGATTACGTAACTCCGGGTCGGCGTTCAGGCGGCCTTCAAGTTTGCGAATCGTATCGCGAATAAAAACCAGATCGCGTTCCCGAGCCACCCGCCGGGCATTCACCAGATGCCGCACGGTATTAAACTCATATTTACGAAAATGAATACGCAGTAGAAATTCCACGCCGAAACGCTGTACCGCATCGCCCCATTTACCCGAGAGATCCATGTTCTCGATTTCCAGGTAGGCTTCCGTATCCACGGCTCGCTGTCTGTCATGCGGGCCGCCGGCAGCACCTGGCGAATCGACCGAAAGTTCGATACGCTCCTCTGCGGTATCACCCGCCATACCCGCGTCCGCAGGCACATTCGGCGCTGATTGCTTGAATCGATTGGCTCCCAGAATTTCACTCAGTTTTTTTTCACGCCACTCATCGTTATACTCCCGGGGCGCGGATGCGGCAATCTGATCGAACTGCTGAAGCATGATGGCGGTGTTCAGAATCATGCCGATGGGCGTGTTGTTGTATTGTTTCACCTGATTGAACAGTTCGCGGATGATGCCGTTGGCATACTTACGTACATAAAACTGGCGCTCATACAATACTTCCAGCTTCCGATTATAATAGGAGAGCACCTGCGAAATCACATTCCGATCGGTCAGTACGTATCCATCCACCTGTTCAATGCGCAACTGGCGGTCCGGTTTGACCATATGAATAATAAAAATGAAATGCGCGTCTGAAAGCCGCTGCATGTACGGCCGCAATTGAGCCTCGGTCTGAGCCAGGGAACCGGTTACATGCCGCAACACAAGATCGGTGGTAGGCACCGGATCCTGGTCGGTCATGTAATTATAGCGGCGAACCGTTTCCACAATGTTCATCAGAAAATCATGCTGACTGATCATGAAGATCCCCGCTGCACGGGATTGTTAAATATTCGTTAGAAATCGCAAGTAAAAAATTTCCCTATTTATTGAAGTAATCGGGAGTGGGCCGGACCTGTGGAGGGGCAGGTTGGGGAGAGGGGGTGAAGGATGTAGAGCAATTTCAAGCATATACCAGGATTCATCAACATCATTTATGGTTTTATTCTTTCATTTTTTGAGTTATGCAATATTGCATATAATCAAGATAATATTTCTTATAAATCATCAATTAAATCATAAAAAATAAAGCTATAGCAATCCCTATTCTAAAAAGCGCATAGACAGAAACCAAAAGATTGCAACACATTCTGGGAATGTATGCTTTTCCTTGCCCGCCTCATGACACAGTCATAGAGAAGCTAGAGGACAGGCTATCTGGATTAAAAATCATTCAGATTGGCCACAACCGAATCGAAGAGTTCACCCGATTTGCCTTTGTTGCATACAAGAATTACATGAGGGAGAGCGGAAGCTGGCGAGGAACAAAAAAAGAATTTAATGAAATGCTTGAGAAGGAGAAGCAATTGGCTCCCAATAGTTTAATCATCGCATTGGAGCATGAGAAAAGCAAAACAATAGTAGCTGGAATTCGCGGAACCAAATGGACCGACGGTGTTACCTTTCCAACAGAAGACAAGCTTGGAGTTTCTGTTTTTAAAATCGCCAGGGAGCAAAACATTAATCCTCACAAAATTTGCCATGGATCACAACAATTCATAAATGAAGACAGGCTTTTTGAACTTGGTTACGGTTATGGCTGCTCCAAAAGAATATTTTTGGCTTTATTTATTCACGCGATATGCTCAATGACTCTGAATGATATTGAGCTAATTATTGCAGAAACAGATCCGATAACAGAACGTAACTATGGCTACCTTGGTATCAAATGGACGCCTGCATCCGATTGGGGGGATTGCATGGGTTTGGCAAGGGCTTCAATTCTAAAAATCGAAGATGTGCTCAAGGTCAAAAACTTTCAGCATTATCTATTCCCTGCTCTAGCGGCAAGTTCAATCTAACAATAGCATGCTGTTGTGAATGTTCATGTGCAATTTCCCCTCCAATTGCTTTCATTAATCTACGTGTACCGGGTATTCCCAGACCCGACCCATCTACGCCGGAAGAATCTGAGAATATGCTTTCCCCGATTTTTATATTGTCGCTGATCTTGTTCTTAATTGTAATTTGTACATATTGATCCGTCATTCTTTCACATCTAATCTCTATTGGATCCACGCCGGGAGAATACTTAACAGCATTCTCCAGAACATTTCCGAAGATTCGGACCAATACCGTATGAGGGGATTTAATACGAACTCTTCGCAAACTTATAAGCATACTTCCATATTCAATATCAGAGTTGTATCTATAAACCACCGCCTGTATGGCGCGATAGATCCCCCTTATCAGTGAAGATGATCCATGTTGAACGATTACCGGAAGATCTATTTTGTGTGTAAGTTCAATTATATTACAAAAATGATTATATATGAACCAAGAATAGTACTGTATCATTCGTGAAACTTCTTTATCCTTCCTGGATTTTATTTTATATTTTAGCATGCCGGCATATTTGGCCATGAACAAAATTGAAGGCTTTAGATCGTGATCGATCTCGCGAATAATACCCAAAACCCTCTGGTATTGTTGTCGCATTCTAATTTCTCGACGCTTGGCTGCTTTTTCTGAACGATACGTG
Source organism: Leptospiraceae bacterium (assembly GCA_020441025.1). Lineage (GTDB taxonomy): Bacteria > Spirochaetota > Leptospiria > Leptospirales > Leptonemataceae > JAGRMX01. Next base: position 3,991 of record JAGRMX010000097.1, on the reverse strand, counting down.
ATCTCAAAATTACGAAGCACCACCCAGACCAGTAATGCTATGCTGCCAAGATCAAAGATTGCCTCTTCCATCAGTATAGAGTTAAAGTTAAATACCGAGTAAATCACAATAGCCAGAATTAAGTTTGCCAGACTTAGCAAACTAATTCGGAATGCAAAAACGGCGATCGAAACCTGAAAGATTCCAAAATAATATCTTGAGTTTTCCGGATTGGGAGCCACGGAATCAAGCCACGACAGAAAAAAATAATAGAGTATACTGTATATATGTCCAGCCATTGTTAATCTGTATATCCAACGCCTTCTGACATAAGAAATCGAAAGCATTAACAAAGCTATTATTGCCAATAATGATCGCACATAAAGGCAAGCCTTCAATACGGCAGGATCGGAAAAATTATCGGCATCTACTGCAAAATATGCTACAAACGATAACAAAGCCGCAGCACCAAAAACGGCTCTCCAGACTTTAACAAATTCTATACGAGGCATTCCATAATCGAATTTCATGTGTCGAATCCCTGTTCAAATCATCTTGAATATTTCTTCTAAATTCTCGTAGACAGATTTTCCAGTAACCTTTTAGTTTATTCCGATTCAAACTGGCACATTCCCATGACCGACAGTGTGAAAAAGATAATGGTTATCGAAGATGACCGGATTGCCCGTGAATTCTATAAAGATAAATATGCGGAAACTGACGACTTACAGGTCGCATATGAAGCGGGCAATATTCCGACCGCGCTTGAACTCCTCGAAAAATACGTACCGGATCTCATAGTGCTGGACCTGGGCTTCCGATCCGGCGGTAAAGCGGGAGTGGAAGCATTGCCTGATCTCAAGCAGACCTGTCCTGATGTGCCCATTTTTGTGGTAAGCCAATACAGTGGCTACTATCAATATGTAAAGCGCTATGTTATGGGATATCTCTACAAGGAAGAAGTACCAGATCGTCTGATTGAAGCCACACGTCAGGTATTGGCCGGAGAATTGTATTTTTCATCCGCGGTCATTGCGGCCGATGCCCGGGAAGCCGAAGACGATGACGCCATCCTTAAGGCCTCCACTTTAACCAGAGCTGAAAAAGAAATCCTGATCTACACCGCCGAGGGGAAACAGAGCAAAGAGATTGCGGAGCTGACCGGTCGCAGTAAGCGCACGGTGGAAGTCATACTTTCCTCACACATCTATCAAAAGCTGGGATTTCCCGAAAATCGGCGCAACAAAGTCGAATTGGTAAAATTCGCTATTCGAGCCAATCTGATTAAACCCTGACCGACCTTTCACAAATGATCCGGGAACTTGTGCGGGCAAATCTTGAGCTTGCCAGCAGAGCGGCCGGCGAAAGGTTTTTCCCATGCGGCGAATCGGATTGTTTTGTGGATCGAGAATGGGCAAACTGCCCGCGCCTATTTCCGAGGCCGAGAGCTGCGGGCGTCTGGTGGCGGAGCGCGGCCTGGAACTGGTTTACGGCGGTGCCGGCGTGGGTCTGATGGGTGCGGCGGCCAACGCGGCTCTGGAGGCCGGCGGCCGCGTAATCGGCATTATACCCGAACGCCTGGTCGAATGGGAGGTAGCCCATCAGGGATTGTCGGAACTCCGCGTGGTCGGCAGTATGTATGAACGCAAACAAATCATGATGGATCTGTCCGATGCTTTTATTGCCCTGCCGGGAGGCATAGGGACACTGGACGAAATTCTGGAAGTCATGACGCAAAATGCGCTGGGTTATTTCTGGAAGCCCGTGGCCCTCGTGAATACGCACGGATTCTTTGATAGCTTTCAAACGCTCTTAAAAGATCTGGAAAAAGCCGGATTCTATCAGCCCAGGGATTACGTAATATACAGTCGCAACAGCGCCGAGGCCATCCGTAAATTGAGCGAACTACCGATTGAAAATCCATGAAAAAGATTTCCCCGAATCCGGATGCTGAATATACTGTACATATGTCGGAATTTCCCGAACCCGTGAGCGCGGAAGTTCGCAAACCACGGGAAGAATGTGGCATCTACGGAATCTTCGGTTGTCCGGAAGCCGCCAATTTTACGTATCTGGGATTGTACTCGTTGCAACATCGCGGCCAGGAATCGGCCGGAATCGTCTCCACGAACGGAGAACGATTGTATCGCTTTGCCGGCATGGGTCAGGTAGCTCAGGTGTTTGCCGCCGATAAGCTGCGCGAATTGATCGGGCATGCCGCCATCGGGCACAATCGCTATTCAACCACCGGGGCCTCCTTTTTACGCAACGCCCAGCCCATCCGGGTAGAATCTCATCTGGGCAGTTTTTCACTGGCGCATAACGGCAATCTGGTAAACTCCTGGACTCTGCGCAAGCGATTGGAAAAGGCCGGGTCAATTTTTCAAACGACGGTCGATTCGGAGGTGGTCGTGCACCTCATGTCTCGCAGCGGTAAGCAAGATTTTCTGGATGCGCTGGCCGCCGCACTACGACAGATCAAGGGCGCATACAGTCTGCTGGTATTAACCCGCGATGCCCTGTATGCGGTACGCGATCCCAACGGTTTTCGTCCGCTGGTGCTGGGCCAGAGACCCGACGGCGCCTACACGGTCGCATCGGAAACCTGCGCGTTTGATATTACCGAATCAAAATATATCCGCGATATAGAACCGGGCGAGTTGATCCGCATTGATAACCTGGGAGTCACTTCGTATTATCCATTTGATCGACGTTCAGAGACTCTCTGCATTTTCGAAAATATTTATTTCTCACGACCCGATTCGATTATTTTCAATCAATCGGTATATGAAGTGCGCAAGAATCTCGGCCGCGAACTGGCCCGTGAGCATCCGATAGAAGCCGATGTAGTGGTAGCCGTGCCCGATTCGTCTACCGTTGCGGCGCTGGGTTACGCGGAAGAAAGCGGCATTCCCTATACAATCGGATTGATTCGTTCGCATTACATCGGTCGTACATTCATAGAACCGGAACAGAAAATCCGCGATTTCGGGGCCAAGATTAAGTACAACGTGATTGAATCGGCGGTGCGTGATAAACGCATCGTACTCGTGGACGATTCGATTATGCGCGGCACCACCTCGTGCAAACTGATTTCCATGTTTCGGAACGTAGGCGCAAAAGAAATTCATCTGCGCATCAGCGCTCCACCCACGCGCTTTCCCTGTTACTATGGCATTGACATACCCACCGAAAAAGAATTGATTGCCGCCACTTCGTCGGTTGCCGAAATCTGCGAATACCTGCATGTGGATAGCCTCGGTTATCTCAGCCTGGCAAACGCCCACCAGGCCATGCAACTCAACGGCAAAAAGCAAAACTGGTGCGACGCCTGTTTCTCCGGCCACTATCCATTGAATCCGGAAGACCAGCGTGAAGGGAATCAAAAAGATCTATTCTCCGAGTACCTAGTGGAAGAGATTCGGTGAGCAGTTGAATTTCAACTGAATATTTTCCTGCATCCTGTAATTTGCTCTTAGCCCCCTACTTCACATCCAGAGCGGTTATTCCGTCCCAATCGGGGGGAATACCGCGTCACTTCACCAGCAGCACGTTGGTCTGGGCGCGTCCGGGCCCGCACTCCGGCCACTCGAAATCCACTTCCATGTTCCGTTCTCGTGTCGCTCGCCCATCCATGGGCTCGCTTCCGGAGTGGGTCCCGGACGCACAGTTTACGTGTGTGGTTCGTTCCGTTGTATTCGTTGGGGCGTGCCCCTTCGCTTACTTTTATTGAATGTTAATGAAAGAGTGGAAAGAGGCGCGAAGGGTCGCGCTTTCGCGCGCTCGGTCTCCGGCTGTTCTTTTGTTTTCGTTTATTTACAGCCGGAGACCACCGCCGCAGTTGCAGCATATTTAATAATATGTACCGCTGCGGCGGTGCGCGCTTCAATCGCTCACGCGGGGTTGGCTGCATCAGACCTATCACTGGGAAAAGGTAGCTTGATATGTTACGATGAGTTTTTAGACGGCACAACATCTATTACATTTAAATAATCCCAATCAGCATTTCATA
>JAGRMX010000096.1 GCA_020441025.1 Leptospiraceae bacterium | reverse complement strand
AACCACGCATTTCCACCACACGGGAAGTGGGAATATCCAGATTGGAAGCGACCTGTTGCGCGCGCTGCATACTCAATTGATTGTTAATGGAACGCGAACCGGTGCCATCCGTATGTCCCCAGATTTTCACCTGCGTCTCCGGATATTTTTCCAGCGCTTCACGCAACGTATCCACGTTTGTGCGGGCGTCGCCGGTCAGTTGAGCGCTGCCGGTCGCAAAGGAAATATCGCCGTCCATCTTCACCTTTAATTCGCGGGTGTCGCCGTTCGCGTCCGGGATCTTTTCCAGTTCGATACCGCGTGCGCCAAAGCTCTCTTCCATATCGTCGTGCATCAGATCCAGGTAGAGCCCCACACCCAGACCGGCCAGACAGCCCGCACCGAGGCCCACAATCTTACCCTGATTGTGTTCCTTGCGCTTCTTAAAAATTGAAAAGATATCCTTACGACGATCCTCATTTTCTTTTTTGCGCATTTGCTCGTCATAGATAGCGCCCAGTCCGGCGCCGGCGGTACAACCGATGGCGGTGGCCACCGGGGTACGCCAGGTAAGGGATTCACAGGATAATCCGCTCAGGACCATCGCTGTCGAAAGTATGGCAAATAACTTAGTTTTCATTTTGAAATCTCCTGATTTTTTCCCGGGAGTGTTTAAACCGGGATTTGGTCTGTGTTTGAGTGGATTTTGTTCATGTAAAATCGACGGTTTTTCACTGCTCAACGCCTCAGCCGATTACACTGCGACCGAATTGATAATCCGAAAGACGGCCCTGGGCACAGGGAGACAAGCAACATCGAATATGATCATCATATTTTAATAATTCCACTGCGGTTAAATCGGGCCGTTTCCAGTTTACTGTGATCAAAATCATATGAACCCGGCATTTCAACGACATTGGCGGTCGTCTTTCTCTCTTGACGTCATCCGGTCCGAAAAATTCCTATTTACAGCAGGTCGGTTTTACAGGTCCACTACGGGCAACCGCCCGCATATTTTTCAAGCAGGAGTCGCATTACTCAAGAACTCATGCATCCCGCCATCCAGGAGAAGGATTATGGTAGAGAACAATTATTTCAGCGAAAATCAGGATTTATTGGAACAATTCGATCATCTGGTTGATTGGGCCGAAGTTGTGGAAGCTTATGAAAATGGTTTCAGCGATCACAAAAAATACCAGGAAACCGGCGATGACCGCTTCGCTTTTGCTCCCGCTACCGTCGATGATGCGGTGCAGTACTATCGTACCATTCTGGATTCCGTCGGCGATCTGACCGGACACCAGGTCGCGCCTGTTGCTGCGGATATGGAGGCTATCGGCTTGAAGTACGATAACGGTAAGGTCACCTTTCCGCAACCCATGATCGAGGCGTACAATAAGGTCCGTGAGGCGGGCGTACAACCCTATGCGATTTCCCGCAAGTTCGGCGGATTGGGACTGCCTTCGACCGTACAGTGCATTGAAATGGAATTACTGGGTCGGGCGGACGGCGCCTTCGGCATAGCGATCGGATGTGTAAACCTGGCCGAAACAATTGAACGCTTCGCTGACGAAGATATGGTCCAGACCTGGGTTCCGCAGATGGCCGAGGGCAATGTGTGCGGAGCCATGGCTCTGACCGAGCCCAACTATGGCAGTGACCTGCCTAATATTCGTACGCGTGCCGAAAAAGATGAAAATGGAGTCTGGCGCATTAACGGTACCAAGCGATTCATCACGCATGGGTGCGGTTTTGCGGAAACTCCGTCTGTAATCCTCACACTGGCACGCACCGGCAGTCCGACCAGCGGCGCCAAGGGATTGTCATTCTTCCTGGTGCGGGGTGAGGATGTCTATATTGCCGGTATTGAAAAGAAACTGGGACTGCATTGTTCACCGACCTGCGAGGTCGTGTATGAAAACGCTCCGGCGCAATTGATCGGCAAGGAAGGCTTCGGTCTGGTAAAATATGCCATGGGCATGATGAATGCGGCCCGACTGAGTATTGCCGCTCAAAGCATGGGGATTGCAACCGCCGCCTACTATGAGGCCCGCAAGTACGCTTCCGAGCGTGAGCAGTTCGGCAAGTTGATTCAGGACATTCCCGGCGTACGTAAGATGCTGGATCGAATGGAGCGCGAAATCGCCGCCATGCGTTGCCTGATGATGGAAGCGGCGCGCACCATTGATCTGTACCACTGGAAACAACATCGTCTGGAACATGAAGGCGTTCCCGATCGTGAAATCCGTAAAGACGAGCAGATCCGGTTCTGGAATAAGATGGCCGATTATTTTACACCGCTGGCCAAATACTATATTTCCGAATTGTGTAATTCAATCGCTTATGATGCTCTACAGATCCACGGCGGTGCCGGTTACACGGAAGAGTACGATGTAGCGCGCATATATCGTGACGCTCGCATCACCAATATTTACGAAGGCACCACACAAATGCAGATGCACGCGGCCATCGGCGGCATCAACGCCGGCATGTCTCAATCCGGACATCTGCGCGAGTATCTGGATAAAGAGTTCGGACGCTTTACGCCTTCGGCCGAGTTGAAAGAGATCCGCGAATTGTTTGAGACGATTACCGAACGCTACCGTGAGATCAAAAATAGCGAAATGCGGGAAATTCGGGCCTTCGAGGCGGTGGAATCCTCAGCGCGCCTGGTGAATGGCATGTTAATGGAACGAGGCGCGGCGAAACTGAGCGGAGCCGCCAGAGAGAATCGCTTGCGTCTGGCCATGGATTACCACCTGGACAGTCTGGCCATAATGAAGGGCAACCTGATTCGAATTGAAGCCGCTCTGAAAGATCGTCAACCGGCGGCCGTTTAATTCAAATTCGGAAGCGTATGGGGCTTTCCGGCGTTCGAATTGGCAGGCCACGGTTGGGACTGGCGTTAGGCTCGGGTGCCGCGCGCGGTTGGGTTCATGTGGGCATCATTCGAGCGCTGGCAGAAGCCGGCATCCAGGCCGATGTCGTGACCGGTACTTCCGCCGGTGCGGTGGTCGGCGCGTTTTACGCGGCGGATAAGCTGGATCGTCTGGAGGAATTCGCGGGTGAATTGAATTCCATTCGCTCTACCGCCCGCTATATGGACTTCAGTCTGAGCCAGCCTGCATTGATCGGCGGGCGTTCCTTTGTTCAGTTCCTGGAAGATTATCTGGGCGTACGCCGGTTCGAAGAATTAAAAAAGCCCTTCGGGGTATGCGCTACCAATCTGGTGGATATGAATGAAGTGCATATATATGAAGGTGCTTTAATACCCGCCATTCGGGCTTCGGTAGCGGTGCCCGGTTTTCTGGCACCGCTATCCGCCGGCGAGGATCGACAGCTGGCGGACGGAGGCATGCTAAATCCCATACCGGTGAATCTGGCCCGCAAACTGGGTGCCGAGATCGTCATCGGTGTGGATGTGAACTCTCATCCGCAGTTAAAGCGTTTTGATAGTATCACGACCATTCTGAATCGCAGCATGGAAGTGATGATGAACCGCATTCGAATCAACAATCGTCACTTTTTTCCGGCCGATCTGTGGCTGGAACCGGATCTATCCGATTACGGCTTTTTTGATCTGCATCGTCATCAGACCGCCATCGATGTGGGACGACGCCTGGTCCAGGAGCGCATCGATGATATCCGCCGTTTTCGGGATCATCATTTCATTGCCAGTGAAAAGCGCGTTCGCATCCCCGATATGCTTTCAAGGGCCCGGGAGTATTTTTCCTTCGGGGCCAATGAAGATTACAGCAAACTGGATGCAGAACTGGAAAACGATTCGCAAAGCCCCGCTGATGAGAATGAAGTGGATTAGATTTTTCTAAAGACAGGGAAGGGGGAAGGGTTCCGCCTGATCCCGGTCGGAACCAGACGGAAGCGATTTCGGGATGACTGGATTTGAACCAGCGACCGCTCGCCCCCCAGACGAGTGCGCTACCCCTGCGCTACATCCCGTTTTTATTCGTTGTGCTAATGGCCGCCGTACCGACGCTCCATCAGGTTACACTGATCCAATGATCGGGCAGGAGAGAACCGGTCAAGCAAAAGAAGCCACCAGGCCCGTCGTTTCGGGAATGCCCAGCATGAGATTCATATTCTGGATAGCCTGACCGGCGGCTCCCTTCACCAGGTTATCTATAGCGCTAACAATAACCGTAACCGATCCGCGGGAACGCACTGCCAGGTCCACATAATTGGTATGTTGTACCTTGCTCAGCTCAATCTGTTCCGGTTCATCGTATACCCGCAGGAATGGTTCCTGCGCGGCTCCGGATCGAATGGTATTCAATATTGAATCAGCAGTCGGAATGTGTGCGGCATCCCAGTGAATTACAATAGTGGAGAGAATGCCCCGAAAAATCGGTAACAAATGAGGCGTGAACACAATTTCACAGGGGAAATTGCCCGCCAACTTGTGGGCCGCATATTCCTGAATTTCCGGTTGATGCTGGTGCTTTAATATCTTATAAGCACGAAAATTTTCATACACCGATTGAAACGAAAACCCGGCGTCTTCCGTACGTCCGCCCGCGCCGGAAACACCCGATTTCGCGTCAATTACCACGCTCTGTATCTGTTCGCGTAAATTGCCCAGCAGATAGAGCGGCACAATCGACCCGGTGGGATAGCAACCGGGATTGGCCACCGCGCGCGCTACGGAAATCTTGTCTCGAAACAGTTCCGGCAATCCGAACACAACCCTATCCATAAATTCAAACGCGGAATGCGGTAGGCGATAGAATTCTTCCCATATCTGTCGATCGTGCAGGCGAAAACTGCCGCTGAGATCTACCACCGGATTGCCCTGTTTTATAAAATGCGGAGTCAGTTCCAGCGCGGACTCATTGGGTACCGCCAGAAAAACCGGCATTTCAGGCGGAATGTCCGTGGAATGTGCACTGAAGCACAGTTCCGGATACGCCGGTTCCAGTTGGGGAAATATTTCGCCCACACTGCGACCGGCGTTGCGATCTGAGGTAATGAACCGTGGACGTAGCCCTGGATGAGCCTGTAGCAGGTCCAATAATTCTCGTCCGGTGAGACCGCCGGCTCCCAGAATGGCCACATCATGTGTGGGGCGTACAGCGGGATCTGCTGAGATTGTGCTCTGTATTCCCGCAGTACTCATATTTCGTTCTTAGCCTGCATTGCTCAATATTTCGCCGGTCTCCGGATCGACTCCATCCACCACCTGCTCCTGTTCGGTTCGTGATGCTTTGCCGGCAGTCGCACGTGTCGCCCCATTATTCTTTAATGCGCTCTTTTCATCTTCCGGCAATTTGCCCTGAACTTCATCTACCGGTTTCAGACTCCGACTGGCTTCATGCTGCTTGCGCAGTTCCGTTTCAATTTCCGTTGTGACCTCTGCGTTTTCCAGTAAAAATGTACAGGCATTCTCGCGTCCCTGTCCGATGCGCGTGGCACCATATGAATACCAGGTACCGGACCGCTCGATAAGGTTGGCATTGACCGCCAGATCCAGGATACAGCCTTCTCGATTGATGCCTTTGTTAAACAATATATCAAACTCAGCCTGTCGAAAAGGTGGCGCCACTTTATTTTTTACGATTTTCACCCGCACGCGGTTGCCGAAGGCTTCGTCACTCTTTTTCAGAGTTTCGATTCGACGGATATCCATTCGAACGGATGCGTAAAACTTAAGGGCGTTGCCACCGGTGGTTGTTTCCGGCGAACCGAACATCACACCGATTTTATGGCGGATTTGATTTACAAATACAACCGTGGTATTGGAACGCGAAATTGTGCCGGTTAATTTGCGTAATGCCTGACTCATCAAGCGGGCATGCAAACCCATCTGAGCGTCCCCCATATTGCCTTCCAATTCGGCCCGGGGTACCAGCGCGGCTACCGAGTCCACAATGACTATATCTACCGCATTGGAACGAACCAGAGACTCGGTAATCTCCAGAGCCTCCTCACCATTATCCGGTTGTGCTACCAATAAATCATCGATGTTTACACCCAGAGTTCGGGCAAAGAGCGGATCCAACGCATGTTCCGCGTCGACAAAAGCGGCTATGCCTCCCTGTTTCTGCGCATTGGCCACGGTTGAAAGACACAAGGTAGTTTTGCCCGAGGATTCCGGACCAAAGACTTCTACGACCCGACCACGGGGCAGGCCGCCCAGACCCAGCGCAAAATCGAGAGTCAGCGCTCCCGTGGGGATATAGCCGATCCCCTGCTGTACACCGGAATCACCCAGTTTCATGATGGAGCCTTTGCCGAACTGTCGCTCGATCTGCTGGATGGCGCCGTTTACGGCCTGCTGGCGTTCTTTTTGATCGCGCCCCTCGCCTGATGCGGCGGCCGCCCGGGCCGAGACAACTTTGCTTTCTGCTTTTTTGGATTTTGCCATGTATCTATTCCTTATGTAAGAATTCCATCCGGCGCGCCCGGTTGCTGGTGACATTCTGCGCTTAATTCACAACTCCGATTCGTACGCACCTTTCTGGATGGTGCAGTCAGTATACAGCAGGGGTGTGACATAAGCCGCCGAAGAGATGCCATACAATCACTATGCATCTGTCAAGTAAAATCAGCGGGATTCTTTTTGCACGGCCTTTTCCGGATGAAACACAATGTCCCAGTATGTAACCCAGTACACAATCATACCGATGCTCAGAATTAGCACCAGAGAATAGGCCGAATATTCGGGATGCAATAAAAGATGGCCCTCCGGAAAGCGCGTAGATAACCAGGGACGACCGACATACCAGAGCACCAGCAATGCCACATTGAATACGCCTACTTTGCCCCAGATATTGGGTTTTCCCTGGATATCCCTTCGAAAATACAGAAATGTTCCCATCCAGACACCGCCGATTTCACGAAAAATATAAAACCCCAGCACCCAGAGCGGGAATCCGTAGAATATTGTCAGTATGACCAGAGAAGAAATACTGACCAGTTTATCGGAAATCGGGTCCAGGTAGCGTCCCATTCGGGTCTCCTGGCCCAGCAGGCGCGCAAGAAAGCCGTCCAGAAAATCAGTCAGTGTGGCCAGCGCGATTATCAACAGTAAGATCCGCAGCCTTCGCACGTCGGCGGGATGTTCACTGTAATCGATGGAATAGTGGTAGAACAGCGGAATCAACAGGATGCGGAGGACCGACAGACTGTTGGATATATTGAACCATCTTTCCCTGAAGACCTCACGAAATTCCATAGCGGTTCCCCATCACAGTCTCAATCATCCACAACCAGATTTGCTGTGACAGATGGTCGTCACCCGGTCAAGATTTTTCAATGGATTATTGTTACCGACATGTGGGGCAGAAGAAAAATTCTGAAACTCTGACCGGGCCTTCTCCGGGAAATTCTGGCTGTGGGGTGCGATAGACAGTATGTCCGGCATGTCGTTTTTGTCGTCAGCGACAGACATGCCGGACATACTCACCGTAAATTACCCATCTCGACTGAAATCCAGCAGTAACTCAATACAACGTTTCAGATAAACCCTTGCCTGTTGTTCTCCCAGTTCATTGCGTAATGTAGCCATCAGTCGATGCAGATCCGGATCTATGTATATAAATTCCAGATCATAGGCTTCGCCATTCATTGAGGGATCCAGCAGGAGTGGTAGACTGACATCGTAATACTGTGCAAGCGCGAACAAAGTTCGTAATGGGATCTCTGTTTTTCCTCTTTCCATACGCGAGAGATAGCTCGGATCGATTTTCACACCGAACCGCTCTCGTATGTCGTATGCAATGGTCATGCGTTTTCCTCTCGACTCACGGATACTCCGCAATCGAGCGCCTATCTTCGTAAATACTCCGTCCAACGAATTCATATCCTTAAGAACTTATCCTATGTTAAAAATGCAACATTTCACCAGTTGGATTTCTCATCATTTTTCAAAAAAAGTCATAAAACATGTAAAATGTTATCATTAAAGCGCGTTGCATGTAAACATATTATGAAAACTAACATCACCTTTTAAAATATGCATGAGAGAATACGAAAAACGTAAGCAATGACAGAGTGGGGCGAATAATAACAGGAGGAGGAGTATTCAGGATTTTCGCTTTTTATTGCGCGATGAACTGCGCGTTTTTTTACCGCGACTCGTGCGTCCCTGTATTGATGTGGAAATTTCATCAACGATGATTAAAAAATGTTCCAGAGAATCAGCCACGATTTTATCACCGAATTTTTCCCTTAATTCATGTACTCTATGTATAAAGCCGCTCTGTCGGGTTAAAAATGAAACGCTATCGGTACTATCCGTGAGGGAAGGCTCGATTATAGTAAGTATATCTACGCCCAGATAATCGCAAATTGCGTATAGAGTGCGCAAAGGCGGTTCCGCGAGACCTCGTTCTATTTTTGAATAGTAACTCTGATTCAGTTTAATCCCGTATTTGCGGGAGATTTCCGTATGAATGGCCATAGTTTTATTTTGATTGATACGGGCATCACGCAGACGGGTACCGATGGCCTGAAATCTCTGGTCGCGCAGTCGACTCACACAGTCAGCTACCGTCCGGGAATTTTTTTCAGCAACTTATGAGTGCGCCGATTCCGGTGTTCTATGCAAAAAAAACCGCGAAATAGTTATATTATGAATATTCTTGCATATAAGTTGCATAATATAACTCAGCGGCATGAATGATGAGAAAAAATCGGAAGCGCTGTTTGTAATTGATAGCTACGGTTCCAATTCAGAAAGCCGGCGTCCATTGGTTAGCTTCATTCATTCGCAGGCGCACCAGTTCGCTACGACCGGCGGAGTCGGTCGGATTGAATCTGATAAAAATGTCACCACCCTGACCGGCTACATATTCGCTCTCCATACTGAGACGAAACGATTCGGTCAAAGCATATCCATTCAAGGTTACACGCGCCGCATCCGTATTGCGTAACCATCTGAGCGAACGAAATTGAAAGCTATCCTGGATTTGTCCGCTACCATGTTGAATCAAGTTGATCAATCGACGGTCTGAAATCTCGGTATCTTCCGCTTCCAGGTCCATCTGACTGAATCCAAAATGCACCAGATCGCCCGGAAAATAGCCTTCCGCCGCACCGGCGGCTTTAATTTTTATTTTGCCCGGTGCGATTGTGCTGCCGGTTAACGCCGGAAACGGGCTGCGGTTATTACTGATATCCACATACAGGCGATAATCGTGATGGGGCATGGCCGAATGAAAGCCGCAGGTGTACTCAAAATTAAGATAACAATCCGTCAGTCGTACATCCGGCAAACGTAAGCTGAGCTGATTCTGAGTGAGACTACCTTGCAGAGCCAATGCATCCGGCAGGGGCTGTCCCGCTTCTTTAAACAAAAACTCCAGTTGAAATTGCCAATCACTCCGTTCCAGAAAATGCGCATACAGATCCGACTGTACAAACTGGGTCTGCCAGATGGGTTGCACATCTTCCGCGCGGCGTGCGTCGTCCCGGCTGCCGGTAAATAATATCAGTCCATGCCACTGCATAATCTGCGTTAACAGCTGATTATAAGTTAATGATCCCAGTCGTATATGAGCGGTACCACCATGCTGCAACGCGGGACGTGGATGAACTCCCGATGGTGGTCGGACCGTCATGGTGCCGTTGGATTCAATTTCAAAGGGAATTCCGTCATAATCGCCGTTGGCACTGAATTCCAGAGGGGCCGTCGGTCCCGATTTTCGGGATATCAGCGCATGCTTGATGCGTAACTCCGCGTCCGTTTCGAATAGATCGCGTAATTCACCCACCGTACTGATGAGCACGTTTTTCAATTCAATTTCAAATTGAGGCAGAATCAATGTGTCCTGCTCGGAATGGGCGTGCTGATAATTTATATTTAAACGGCCCCGGGAAGGGAGATCGAAATAGGTCAGACGTTTTCCATCCGCATTCAGGTGTCCCTGAACTCGTACAGTGTGTACGGCATCAGTCCGGCGACCGCTCCCGGGGCTCGACAGGGGATCATTGCCGGTTTCTACATTTACATTAAATAGAGGATGTTCAAAGTGCAGGCGCGCAAATGAGTAATCCGATTCGGATGTGGCCCACCCGGCATTGTAGTGAATGCGACCGGCCCCGTCCCGGAGTCGGAAGATCGTTGTGGTACCATAGAGCGCCTGTAAATTCAGGTTCTGAAATTGAAGCTCCAGATTTAATCCGGCTCCGCGATCAAGGTAAGCGTCA
>JAGRMX010000095.1 GCA_020441025.1 Leptospiraceae bacterium | reverse complement strand
CCTTATTACAACTGGAAACACCGGTTATATCGGCGCGCAAGCGGGGTATTACGTTGAATCAGTTGTTTGGCAATTAAGTCACGAAACCGGAGAGTTTGCCGCCGGAGCAGGCCGCGAGTTTAGCAGCGGAAATTATCAGAGATATTCGAGTCCAGGACCATGAGCGAGAAAAAAGTACAGGTTACATTGATCCGGAGTACGGCCGGAAAGAAACCAAAGCATCGGGCAACTCTGCGGGCGCTGGGTTTGCGTAAACGGGGAGCAACCAGAGAGCATACATATACTCCGGTTATCGCCGGAATGATCAAGCAGGTCGATTATATGCTCGAAGTGAAAGAGGTGTGAGTCGGACTCCCTCAGTTTTATTGAATCAAGGTTAATCAAATGAGTTCCAGAGAGAATCTGAATTATAGTTCCATTCAGCCCGACCGCAAGCGGCGCGCGGTACAACGCAGCAGTGAAGCGGGGCAAATTAGCCCGCCGGATGGCAGTCGTAAAGAGCGCAAACGTGTAGGCCGCGGCCACAGTACCGGTATGGGCAAAACTTCCAGCCGTGGACAAAAAGGCCAGAAAGCTCGTTCAGGTTTCTCACGCATGGCCGGTTTTGAAGGCGGCCAGATGCCGCTGCAGCGTCGCCTGCCCAAGCGCGGATTCACCAATCCTTTCCCGACGGTATATCAGACCGTGAATTTGTATCGATTGGAACGTGCCGGTGTATCCGGAGAACTAACCGCCGAAGGGTTGCAGGAGAATGGTTTCATCGCCGATGCCTTCGCACCGGTAAAAATTCTGGGCAGCGGGGATCTCAAGAAAGCCATCCAGATTACCGCGGACGCGTTTTCAGAAAGCGCCCGTAAAAAAATCGAAGCGGCCGGAGGCGCCTGTAATGTTCGGGACCTGGCGGCGGTTAAAAAAGAACGCAAACGGAAGGCAGCTGAGAAATAAAATCGGTCGCATGTGATCAATGTCGCATACACTGCGACTCAGCACCCCGGTTGGTTTTATCCAATCGCCTGCCTTCTTGAAGCACAGATTGACGAAATGATATCCGCATCGAATCAAACTCCAGGCAGAGCAGCTGAGCAAGTCATATGAAAGCATTGATTAATATTTTTCGAATTCCGGAACTGCGCAACAAAGTTCTGTTTACCCTGGCGGCCCTGATTATCTATCGCATGGGCTCCTTCATCACCATCCCGGGAGTAAATCCGATTGCGGTGGCGGATGCACGGCCCTCGGGACAGAGCTTCCTCGATGTAGTAAACGTTTTCTCCGGCGGCGCCCTTTTTCAACTGTCTATTTTCTCGTTGGGCATCATGCCATATATCTCCGCTTCAATTATCATGAACCTCTTAACGGTAGTAATTCCACCACTGGCCCGTTTGCAACGCGAGGGCGAAGAAGGTCGCAAGACCATCAATCGCTATACCCGTTATGGAACGCTGGTGCTGTGTGCCGTACAGGCTTCTTTTATTCTGTTGTGGGCCATGGATTATCGGGGAGGACGCCTCATATCCATCGAGTCGCGCACCTGGTTCATGGTCATAGGGATTGTGGCCATTACCACCGGAACCGTATTTCTAATGTGGTTAGGGGAACAGATTACGGAGCGGGGCATCGGCAACGGCGTGTCGCTGATTATCTTTGCCGGTATTATCGCTCAGTTGCCCGGTATGTTTATGCGCATGTTCCGGGACGGTGATGTGGATTTCTTCTATATTATCATTCTCTTGATTTTGTTTATCATTTTGATTGCGTTGACGGTTATCCTGTCTACCGGCGTGCGAAAGGTTCCCCTGCAGTACGGGAAGAAGATGCAGGGTCGCCGCATGGTGCAGGCTCGCAGTCAGAGTCTGCCATTTAAGTTGAATTCCGCCAGCGTTATGCCCATTATCTTTGCATCTTCGCTGATACTCTTTCCTCAGACTATTTTTGGCATGCTCAGTGAGACCACCGGCAGTTGGGAAGGCTGGCAGATAATGCAGGAATGGCTGAACCCGTTCGCGGCGGATCTCTGGAAACGCATTCCCTACTATTTTATATACACTGTACTGATTATTTTCTTCGCGTACTTTTACACGGCCATTCAAATCAATCCGCAGGAGTTGGCGGAAAACCTGAAGAAGTACGGCGGTTTTGTGCCCGGCATTCGACCTGGCGCCCATACCCGGGAATACCTGGAAGGTGTGCTGAATCGAATTACGCTGCCCGGCGCCATCTTTCTGGCAGGTCTGGCGTTGGCGCCCTATTTCATTATCAGCTTACTGGGACTGGAAACCAAACAAAACGTGCAGGGCCTGGCGTATACGTTCGGCGGCACATCACTGTTGATTATCGTAGGTGTGGCGCTGGATACTCTGAAGCAGGTAGAATCCCAGCTATTGATGCGGAATTATGAAGGGTTTATGAAGAAGGGCCGCATCAAGGGGCGGACCTGATACGCGCTCACCGAAGTGAGCGCCAATTATATTCGGGATTGGGCGAACCGGGTTCGTCGAGATCATTTGAACCGTCGTTATAAAAAGACGGTTTGTTCAGGCTGAGTCCGGCTCAGCATGGGAGCTGTTGGTATGAAGTTATTATTCATGGGGCCTCCGGGCGCCGGAAAAGGAACACAGGCAAAGATCATTTGCGATGATTATAAGATTCCGCAAATTTCCACCGGCGAGATTTTACGGGCGGCGGTTAAGAACGGAACCGAATTGGGCCGACAGGCGCAGGAGTTCATGAATGCCGGCAAACTGGTGCCGGATGAAGTGGTTATCGGGATTGTTCGAGAACGCATCAAAGAACCGGACGCCTCCAATGGCTATATTCTGGATGGCTTTCCCCGGACCATTGAACAGGCCCGGGCTCTGGACAGCATGCTGGAAGAGATGGGACAGCAGTTGGATGTGGCTTTGAATCTGGACGTTCCGGACGAAGAATTGATCAAGCGATTGCTCGATCGGGCGCAGAAAGACGGTCGTAAGGATGATACCGAGCCGGTCATTAAGAATCGCCTGAAAGTATATAATGATCAGACCCATCCCCTGATCGAGTATTATAGCAAGAGCGGCTTATTGCGCAGTATAAATGGATTGGGCTCCATGGAGGAGATCACCGCCCGGATTCGTACGACTCTCAAAGAGGTCGAATCCTGAGATTACTGTCGGCCGGCTGTTTAACAGCGGCTGATTAAGAGCAAAAAGCGTGCCCGGGTCTGTAAGTTGGCTGACGAGAGGCCCGGGGTAGAAAAACATGGTATATTTTCCCGGCATCGGGAACAAAATTAGACGGAGGGCACTTCGGATAGCGTGGCAAAAGAAGACGCAATAGAAGTAGAAGGCACAGTAATTGAACCGTTACCGAACGCGATGTTTCGCGTGGAACTGGATAATGGTCATAAGGTGCTGGCTCATATATCCGGCAAAATGCGCATGCACTACATTCGCATTTTGCCCGGTGACAAAGTAGTAGTGGAATTATCACCATATGATTTAACCCGGGGTCGCATTACCTACCGCAAGAAGTAAGCGGAATCGGGAAAGGGCGTAACAGGATGAAAGTTCGAGTATCCGTAAAGAAATTGTGCAGCAGCTGTCGGATTATCCGCCGGAATGGAACCGTGCGGGTGATTTGCAGTAATCCCCGTCATAAGCAACGTCAGGGTTAATCAGGAGTCAGGTTTATGGCGCGTATTGCCGGAGTAGAATTACCCAACGATAAACGAGTAATAATCGGTCTCACATATATTTTTGGGATCGGTCCCACTGTGTCTCGCAGGATTCTGTCAGAGGCCGGTGTAGATGAAAGTGTTCGCTGTAAGAATCTTGATGAGCAGCAGGTCAGCGCCATTCGTACTGTAATCGGCGATAAATACCGTGTAGAGGGAGACCTGCGCACTGAGGTGCAGCTGAATATCAAGCGATTGATGGACATTGGCTGCTATCGCGGGCTGCGTCATCGACTGAGTTTGCCGGCGCGGGGTCAGCGATCGAGGACGAATGCCCGAACCCGTAAGGGTAAGCGACGGACCGTGGCCGGTAAGAAGAAAGCGCCGTCGAAAGGTTAATTCCTTTCTTTGCGCATTAGCATTTATCAAGCGATTGTACTAATCTGGAGAGTTAAATCAAAATGGCTCAGGCTACCAAAAAGAAAGAAAAACGCAATGTGCCCCGGGGACGCGTTTATATTCAGGCTTCTTTCAATAATACCATAATAAGCGTGACCGATGTGAGTGGGAATGTAATCGCCTGGTCTTCATCCGGTCATATGAAATTTAAAGGGTCGCGTAAGTCGACTCCCTATGCCGCGCAGATTGCGGCCAGAGATGCCGCCGGCAAGGCGCGTGAGTCGGGCGTCCGTGAAGTGGATATTCTGGTAAAAGGTCCCGGCATCGGTCGTGAGTCCGCTATTCGGGCCGTGGCCAATGAAGGCATTTCGGTGCGTTCAATTAAGGATGTAACTCCTCTGCCGCACAATGGCTGTCGGCCGCGTAAACGTCGACGCGTTTAATAAAAGACCGCCCGAGTCTAAGAAACACCGGAAATGTACGCCGCATAAGTACAGCAAGGAGCTATCAGTGTCTACACGAAATCTTCTACGAGGCCTAAAGCGCCCGCGACAGATTGAATTTGCGCAGGATGCCGCCCAACCCGGCTACGGTCGTTTTACCGCGGAACCGTTTGAACGCGGGTTTGGAACCACCATCGGTAATTCGCTACGTCGCACGCTTATGTCCTCCATAGAGGGAACCGCCATTACCGCCATAAAGGTGGAAGGTGTTCCGCATGAATTCTCCACCATTGAAGGGGTGGCGGAAGATGTGGTTCGATTGATTCTGAATTTGAAACAGGTGCGAGCGCATTACGAAACTGAAAACCGTGACGAACCCAAAGTAATTCACGTAGAAAAACACGGGGCCGGCATTCTGCGCGCCGGTGACCTGGCGGTCGATTCCAGTATTCAAATTATGAATCCGGAATTGCACATTGCTACTCTCAACGAAGATGCCAACCTGGTGATGGATTTGCAGTTTGAGCGCGGACGCGGATACGTTCCCGCCGAAATCCTGAAAAAGAATATCGATGAAATCGGTACCATCCCCATTGATGCGTTGTTCTCTCCGGTTCGTCGCGTGAATTATCAAATCACCGAAACCCGTGTGGGTCAGCGTACCGACTATGAAAAGTTGATCATGGAGATCTGGACGGACGGATCCATTGCGCCCGAAGATGCGCTGGCGCATGCGGCCAAAATCTTGAAAGAGCACCTGACGGTATTCATTAATTTTGAAGAAGAACCGGAAGAGGATGAAGACGAAACCAGCGAAATTGAAGAAACGCTGCGTCAGAATCTGGAAAAACACGTGGAAGAGCTGGAGCTTTCAGTTCGCTCCCTCAGTGTTTTAAAGAGTCTGGAAATCGAATTCGTCGCCGATCTGGTGAAACGCAGCGAAGAAGAGCTGAAAAAGTCGCGTCATTATTCCACTCAATGCGTGGAAGAGATCAAGCACAAGCTGGCCGAAATGAATCTCGAGTTCAGCATGCGCGATTTCTTCGCACCCAGAGATTGATAATAGGCGCAGGCGGTCGGAGAAACCGTCGGGTTTGATTATATCAGGCCGAAGGGACGGATGTCGAAGGCCGTATGTTCAATAGAACGAAGACATTATTTACCGGTGACTTAAAATGAGAAAGCGCAATACAGTAGCCAAGCTGAATCGAACCAGTTCGCATCGTAAGGCCATGATGCGCAATATGGCCACGAGCCTGTTCGACCATGAACGCATTATAACCACGCGCGCGCGGGGGAAAGTGCTGCGTTCTTACGCGGAACGAATCATCACCCGCGCCCGCAAGAATTTACACGAAGATATTCCGGCCTCGCGAGCCCTGCATAATAAAAGGGAAGTGATGCGTCATATCCGTGACCGGGACATCGTAAAAAAATTGTTCGAAGACATTGCTCCCCGCTTTAAAGATCGTCCGGGTGGATATACCCGCATCATCCATTTACCGGATCGGCGCAGTGACTCGGCGCCCATGAGCATTGTGGAGCTTGTGGATCGACGTGAACGTCAGCCCAGAGAGTTGCCGCCCGCGAAGAAAAAGCGCGGACGCAAGAAAAACGATGATGGCGGTTCCGACGCGAAAGACACCACCGCCCGGGATCGAACAAAAAAAGATTCACAGGATCGCGATGATCGACAGGGTAAATGGTATGACCGTTTCCGTCGTCGCAAACGTGATCGCGATTAATCGCCTGCGGCGTATTCGCGCATTTCAATTCGCCTGTATGGCGATGTTAATGGTGGGTTGGTGTGTGTGTTGCACACCGACCGCCGCTCAGCAATCCGGCCCTGCCGAAATTCGCCTGCGACCCGTAGCCGAAGGCTTTCAGAAACCGTTACAGATTCTATTCCCGCCCGGTACTCATGCGGCTATGTATGTAGTCCAGCAGGATGGTCGTATTTACCGATTGGTCGGGCAGCAGCGGAACCTCTTTCTCGATATTTCCGATCGTATAAACGCAAGCAGTGGCGAAGAGGGCCTGCTTTCTATGGCGTTCGAGCCCGAATTTCGCGACGGTGGCACCTTGCCGGTCGGCAAGAAATGTTATGTGAACTACACCGCCGGTCGGCCCGGCCATACGGTGGTAGCCGAAATTCCGATTGAAATGCAGTCGGGAGTTCCGACGGCGTTGACTTCCGCAGAGCGTCGGATTTTGCGCATCCAGCAACCCTATCGCAACCACAATGGCGGTTTACTTTTATTCGGACCGGATAGGAAACTCTACATCGGAACCGGTGATGGCGGTTCCGCGGGTGATCCGGCGGACAACGCGCAGAATCCCGGAGCGCTGCTCGGGAAACTGTTACGCATAGACGTAACTCCGGGGCGCAGTAGGCCTTACTCTATTCCGGTGGACAATCCTTTTCTGACTCGTAGCCAGTTTCGTGGTGAAGTTTACGCACTGGGTTTACGTAATCCCTGGCGCTTCAGCTTTGATAAGCGCAGTGGGCGTCTGTATGTGGCGGATGTGGGTCAGAATCGGCAGGAAGAGATCAATCTGGTGCAGGCCGGAGATAATCTGGGATGGAATGCTATGGAAGGTGAGCTGTGTTATCCTCCCGACAGTGACTGCCGGGCGGATAGTTTTA
Organism: Leptospiraceae bacterium; assembly: GCA_020441025.1. Lineage (GTDB taxonomy): Bacteria > Spirochaetota > Leptospiria > Leptospirales > Leptonemataceae > JAGRMX01. Next base: position 3,009 of record JAGRMX010000095.1, on the reverse strand, counting down.
CGGCGCCCATCGATGTTTACGGTCGCGATGCCGGTATGAGTATCACCGGCGGTTACGTGTATCGTGGTCGCGAACTGACCGGCTGGTTCGGGCATTACTTTTTTGGTGATTATGTTACCGGGCGCATATGGGCTCTGCCTCTGGATGATGCTACCGGTCGCGCTGCGGGGGCCGCCATTTCAATACCCACCGAAACCGTGCCGGATCATGACCTGGTTGCCGGCAAAGCCGGAACGTTTTCCAGTTTTGGCGAAGATCAATCCGGGGAATTATATGTGACCGATCACAGCGCGGGGCGTGTTTATCGCCTGGTGAGTCGCTGACGAAATGGCCGCCCGGGCTACGGCCTTATTTCTGGGCAGCTTTACTCTGCTCAACCTGGCTCTGGCACCGATCGTGCCGGGCTTCGATGCGAATATCTGGTGGATTGATGATCGCATACTGCCATCCTTTTTGCGGCCGGGTGTTTTGCTGATATGTGGCCTGGGTCTAACGCTTTATGCTCTGCCGGTTGTCTTTTATGCCGGGGCGCAATGGACGCGCCGGCGACGACGGCAATCTCCAATCCCGGATATCGATGCCTATATGTTCGCGTATCCGAACTGGCAGCGGCTGATCAATCGCGTGTTGATTGTGAGTGTGCTGTTGCTTGTCCCGATTGTGGGCGTGAATATTGTGCGCTACTATGAACTTTTACATACCGGAGAGATTCTCGCTCGCTTTCCGCTGTCCTTTTCTCTGCTTGTACTGATCGGGCTAATGGTACCCGCCGGGCAGGCAGTGCGTAACCTGCGATGTAGTGTCCGACCAGAGGCGGGCGGAAGCTCTCAATCCGGAGTGCGGGGCATGCGGGCGTATGTGCGCGATATTCTGCGTTTCTGTTTTTACGGTCTATGTGCCGTGTTTCTCTTCCCCCTCGCCCAGATGTTCTGTTTTGGATATACGGATTATCGGCGACCGGCGGATGCGGCGGTCGCGTTCGGTGCCCGGGTGTACGCCGACGGACGTCTATCGACCGCGGTGTATGATCGTACCCGGACTGCGGTAGAATTGTATCGGGCCGGTTTTGTGCGCTATTTAATCTTTTCGGGAGGGCCGGGTGACGGAGGCATACATGAAACCGCGGCCATGCGGGACTATGCTCTGCGCCATGGAGTGCCGGCCGATCGCATATTACTGGACCCGGCGGGTCTGGATACCGAGTCCACAGTGCGCAACAGCTGTGCGTTGCTGCGCTCACGGGGCGCTGATAGCATGCTGGCAGTGAGCACATTTTATCACCTGCCGAGAATTAAACTTACAATACAGCGCAGTGCATGCGTCGGCTATACGGTGCCCGCCAGAGAATCCCGGATACTGCGATTGCTGCCCTGGTATTTATTCCGTGAAGTGCCCGCCTTCTGGTACTACTATTCAGTGGCGCCCTTTGCGCCGCGCTATCATTGAAATCGCGTTGATTACGACGGAGTTCTATTCGAGACACCATGGGCTGTGTAACGTCACAACGGCGCGCACCCATACGGAGCCGATCTAAATATAGTACATCAATTCGGCCTCGGCGGCCTTGCTGCGCGCGGAAAAATCTGTCAATGGGACTTCCAGCATGCGACGCATCTGACTTTCCAGTTCTTCCCAGAAAACGCCCTGCTCTTTACCCCAGGCCGGATCGCTTTTATCGGTAATGGATAGATCGCCTTCGAGGGCCTGCAGGATTTCAAATACGGATATTTCATGCGGCGAACGTGCCAGCCGGTAGCCGCCATCCGAACCGCGCACACTGCTTACCAGACTGTTCTTTTTAAGAATGTTTATTATCTGCTCGAGATATTTCAGCGGGATGTTTTGTTTCTCGGCGATTTCTCTGGTCTTTAAGAGCGTATCTTCCTCACTGCTGTTCTGCGCCAGCTCCATCATGGCTTTTAGCCCGTAACGTCCTTTGCTGGTAATACGCACTTTTCAACCTCGCATCAAAGCCTGCACTACATGAGGCTCTAAGGTATTAGACTCAAATTTTCCGAGTTTAGTAATAATAACGTCGCAAATTTTAGCGCGTTATTACTTTAGAAATCATTTTTGAACGGTTCTAAGTCCGACCGTTCATTTTTTTTTGAACTCGTTCCAGATCGGCATCCACCATCATCTGAATGAGCTGCTCGAAGGAAACTTCCGGCTGCCAGCCCAATTCGGTGCGCGCTTTCGTCGAGTCTCCAATCAGCAAATCGACTTCCGCCGGGCGAAAAAATTTCGGATCGATAACTACATAGTCTTTGTAATTCAGCCCGACATGCGAAAAAGCCACTTCGCACAATTCTTGCACGGTATGGGTTTCTCCGGTGGCGATAACATAGTCGATGGGATCGGCTTGCTGGAGCATCATCCACATAGCGCGCACGTAATCGCCGGCAAAGCCCCAGTCTCGCTTGGCGTCCAGGTTTCCCATGCGCAATTCCGTCTCCAGTCCCAGTTTGATGCGCGCAACTCCGTTGGTCACCTTGCGGGTTACGAATTCAAAACCCCGACGGGGGCTTTCATGATTAAATAGTATTCCGGATACCGCGAAAATATCGTACGATTCGCGGTAGTTCACCGTAATGAAATGACCGTATACTTTGGCTACTCCGTACGGACTGCGAGGATAGAAGGGTGTGGTTTCGCTCTGCGGTGTTTCCAGAACTTTACCGAACATTTCCGAACTGGACGCCTGATAGAATTTAATACGCGGATTCACCGTGCGAATCGCCTCCAGCATACGGGTAACACCGAGAGCGGTGAATTCGCCGGTCAGCAGCGGCTTGGTCCATGAAGTTGGAACAAAAGACTGGGCGGCCAGATTATAAATCTCATGGGGTTGCGATTCTTCGATGAGTTTGATCAGGCTGAGTTGGTCGAGCAGATCGCCTTCGCGCAGTATAACATCTTTGCGCAGGTGCTCTATACGCTCAAAGTTTTCCGTAGAGGAACGACGCACCATACCGTAAACGCGATAACCTCTGGATAACAGAAATTCGG
>JAGRMX010000094.1 GCA_020441025.1 Leptospiraceae bacterium | reverse complement strand
ATCGAATTGTGGAAGCGGCGCCCCTCGATCAGGCGGCCCGCATGGTTCTGGAGCGTCTGCAGCGTTTGCGTCTTACGGCGGACGGCCACCGAGCTTAATGCGCTGTGCCTGTCTGCGGGGATCCGTATTGCGGCGACAGTGATTGGTTTTTTTGCAAATAAGAATCATTCTCAAAAAAGCCTTGTCTGTCCAGGGTCGCCTCTGTTTCTGGGCTGGTGAGGCATGCTCGCCACAGTATTGGTCGGCGACTTTTGTGGGTCGGGTTGGCGCTGTTGCCTTCCGGGTGGCTGTATGCCGGCAACGGCATGTACATGATTTCGTACGGCGCCCGCTATGGTGGATTGGCCGGTGCCGCGACCGCTCTGGGCGGATCGGTGATGGATCTGCATACCAATCCGGCTCTATTGGGATTGAACGCGGAACCAGTTTTCGAAGGCGGTTTTCGAATCAACTACGCACAAAATGAATATCGCGATCAATTCATCGATTCCGATCCGCTGTTAAACTACGCCAATCATAAAACGGATTATACCGTCGCTCCATTGCCGTATCTGGGCGTGGCGGGCCGGTTAAACGATGCGCTTGCGGGTGGTCTGGCTCTGTATCTGGTTGGCGGTGGTGGCGGGCAATTCACCGACATTATACGCAACACGCCCCGGGGCACCACAGTACAGGAATTTACCGGCTATCCGGTGCCTATCGGATCGGACATAAAACAAATTCGAGAGAATGTCTTTGCCCGGATGGCGCATGCCCGCCTGGCGCCGGGTCTGTCCGTACACCTGGGCGATTGGCATGTAGGTGTCACCCTTGCCGGAGCGTTCGGTAAAATGGAAATGCGTCGCACATTGAGTGACATCACCGGATCGGGCGAGTTACCCGGTCAGGGATTGCGCTACAAAAGCGATCCGGCCTATGCCTTAAGCGCAGTCATCGGCATCGCGTATGATGTAACCGAATCGCTTCGCCTGGGCTACTCGTATTCCGCGCCCACCGTGTTCCACATGGACGGACACATGAGCGTGAATGCCGGTGATCCGCGTTTCTATCATGCTACCGGCGTGTCCATGCGTATGAGCTGGCCGGAAACTCACCGGGCCGGAATTGCGTGGAGCGAAGAGCGCTGGACCATCAGCGCCGATGTGGGTTACATCAACTGGTCGTCTTATTTGCGCACCGTAAAGTTTGAACTGGAAGATTCTTTCATTGAAACGCCTTTCGGTTTTTATTCCAATACGCTACTCATGAATTTATATCTGCGGGACCAGGCGTTGTTCGCAATCGGTCTGGAGTATGAACTTACCGAGGGGTTGACGGTGCGTTGCGGTTATAATTATACCCGGGCCAACCTGGAATCCGCCGGTGTAAATCCGCTTTTCGCCGTGTTGACCGAGCATCATGCAGCGCTGGGTTTGGGCATTCAGAGCGGCGTGTATATGCTGGATTTTGCGGTGGAATACGCGTTTCCCAATCGAATGCGCGGAGCGGATACTTCCAACTGGGACATCGGGCATGCCGTTTATGGTCCCGGTGATATACGTCTACTGCAATTTGAACATGAACGTAGCATGCAGGCCATTGCTTTTATAATGGGAGTAACAATGCGATTGAATTGATCCGGGCATGTTTAATTTACAAAAATGAGGATTGCAATCCTTCGTTCATAAAAAGGTTCGAAGTCGAACTAAACGGCGTGCATTACAAAAAATTTTAATACGAAATATGGTAAGATCATGGAAGACATTTTGATTTACATTCGCTGGGCGCATTTGATCAGCGCAACCAGTTGGTATGGCGAGGTGGTGGTGATTAACTTCATTCTGATACCGGTGGCTTCGCGTCTGGAAGGGACGCTGCGGTCCGTATATATCACCACGCTATTTCCGCGTATATTTCGTCTGGCATCCGTGCTTTCTCTGACCGCCGTGAGTACCGGACTGGTGTTGTTGTATTTTCGCGTAAATGGGAACTTTCTAATTTTACTGGATTCGTTGGCCGGCCGCGCATTGGCGATCGGCGCGACACTTGGAATTCTGCTGACGCTTTTTCATTTCTTCATGGAAAATCGAATGGCGGAGAAGATAGGCATTGTTATTCGTTCGGGAAAACCCGCTACGAACACGAATGCCGACCATAATGCGGCCGGTGGGACTCATCTGGAAGACATTCATACCCGACTGAAAATAGTACCACGCATCGGTTTGCTGGTGATTACGACTATTTTCATCTGCATGATGATCGGAGTGCGCGGATTGTAGCATTCGTCAATATGGTTTTTTTGTTACAAATTGGCGAAAAATTGTATCTATATTGTATAAAAAACACAAAGATCGTTCGCTGTGATTAAAATAATTTGACTGAATGTTTGATGAGGCCACTATCCGGTAAAAAACTCAGGAATAACCATGAAATTACGAACTCTTACTTTTGGATTAATATTGATTGCTGTTAGTTTATCGGCCGGTTGCAAAAGTGGACCGCCCGTCATGCCGGCAGCTGAGAATAGTACCCTGCTGGCAATTCAACTGGAACTTGCGCCGCCGCTCTCTCTGTTCGGTAATAAGGAACCCGAAAAAGTGTTCTTTGTACGTGTATTGGATGATAATCTCATGTCGCGTCATGGCATGATTGAATCCACGTGGGCAAGGGATAACAGGGTTTATTTGTTAAATGCCGAGCCCGGTGTGTATATTGCCGTGGCCGGACAATATTCGATAACCACCGAGGGGCAAACCACTTCCACAACTTCAGGCAATGTAACGGTATCTACAACTACCGGTGGCGGTACCAACTATTATACCACTTTTTTTCCGGAAGAAGTCGTTCAGAATACCCGGATTGTGGTTGAGCCGAACAAGGTGACTTTTATGGGCAAGTATGTTCTGGGTATGGAACAGGGATACGATTCCATGGATGAAATGCAAAAGCATTATGTGGAGCAAATGTTTCCGGGTGCAATTCAGGCCGCCGCCAATCGATCGGCAGCCATGGGTTTTCTCACCGCCCAACCGCATTATCGCGGAGTGGTCAAATCGCAAATATTGCCTGCTGATGGCATGGCTCAGTTTACGTCGCTGGCGCGTGGAGACTTTGGCGAAACGCCCTGGAGCGCCTTTTTTAATTAAGATCTCATAAGCAGGCTGCTGAAAAAGTCCCGAATCAAGCATCGCCCCACAGGGGCGATGTGAGCGGACAGGACTTTCTACGAACGAAAGTTCTGTCTTGGACTTTTTCAGCATCGGAATTGTCGGCAAAGCCGCAATTCCTCACATTTCGCTACGCTCATGGGCCTACATCCGTGTAGGCTACAGGCTGTTTTTCAACAGCCTGTCAGATCAACCGACCTCGAAGCGGGGCATTTTTCTTTCTGATTCTGCGATCCGGTAAAAAAACGCCGGGTCGCAGCCATTGAATCGATTAAAACCTGAAACAAACCGCTAACCGATTCAACACGCACTGAATTGAATCAGACCGGCCGAACTGTCAGGCCGTCAATATAATCGGTTGATCTTCGGTTACGACTATGGAATGCTCGAATTGAGCGACATACGAACGGTCCGCCGTGGTTAATGTCCAGCCGTCGCCTTTTTCAATGGCCAGGGTTGCGCCGGTGGAAATAAAAGTCTCGATAGCAATCACCATGCCGTTAGTTGCCAGACGCTTATCGGATGGGTTATAATAATTAAGTATGTCCAGCGGTTCTTCATGCAGGGAGCGACCAACGCCGTGACCGGCCAGATTGAGAATGGTGGTATACCCCAGTTTTTGAGATTCGGTTTGAATGGTTTTGCCGATAACATTTAATTTGCTGCCGGCTTTGATGCTGTGTATGGCCAGGTTCAGAATTTGCCGCGAAGTGTCGCACAAACGGCTTAAAAAATGCTGCGCCGGTTGCACGCACATGGTGGCCCCGCTATCCGCGTAGTATCCGTCCAGTTCCAGGGATACGTCAATATTGATCAGATCACCGGCCTTCAGGCGTCGTTTACCCGGAATGCCATGGGCGATTTCTTCATTCACACTGATGCAGGTAGCTCCGGGAAAATTGTATGACAGGCGGGGTGCGGATCGGGCGCCTTTTTCGGAAAAATATTCCTCACCAATACGATCCAGTTCGGCGGTGGTAATACCAGGACGTACACATCTTAGCATGCGTCGAATGGTCTCGGCTACAATGCGGCCGACATGCTGCAATGCGCGTAAATCCTGTTCATTTTCAATGGACACTGATCAATACTTCCCCGGAAAATTGGGAGTCGATGTTGAACACCGGGCAATCGATGCACCCAATCTGCGATTGTGGTTTCACTGATTGTGATTCAATCCAGCGGAGCCTGGGTGCCAGATCCAAGCAAAAGCACCTCCATTCCTGATCGCAATGTAAATTCCGACGAAGGAGCAAAAAGCAGCTGGCCATCGGGCATCTTCACGCCAATCGCAATGAAACCTTCCTGGCGAAATGGAGATTCCAGCAGGGTTTTGCCATCCAGTTCGTCTTCTTTATCGATGGTATGCACTTTGATCGGAAACTCGTAGTTATTCCGGTCCAGTACCAATTCCAGAAAATCATCAACATCGGGTCGCAGGATACTGCGGGCCATCTGCAAACCGCCTACCGAGTAGGGAGATATGACCTTGTCGGCTCCCGCCTGCAACATCTTTTCGCGAGTGCTTTCTTTGGCAATGCGCGTCTCAATGCGAATGCGCGGATTCAATCGACGGGCGGACAATACCAGGAATAGATTGTCAGCATCGGTCGGTAGTACCGCCGCCAGACCGATGGCGCTCTCAATATTGACTTCTAACAGAGATTCTTCCAGCAGAGCGTCCCGTTCCATAATCAACCAGGTGGTATGCTCCAGCTTTTTTAGCTGACTGACGGAAGACTCGGGATTGGTTTCCAGCACCACAAACGGTTGCTTTTCTCGCTCCAGTTCTTTTATCAGCGCTACCGCCATACGACCTCCGCCGCACACTATAATATGATTTTTCAATTTCTTTACCCGATCGCGCACGCGGGCCTCCTCCACTAAAGAAATGAAGCGTCGGCCGATAAATGCTCTGAGAATCATCTCAATGGCCAGACCATAGAAAATCACTCCGCCCATAATCAGGAATACAGTGAAAATTTTACCCGGACGAGACAGGGGATGGGCCTCGCCAAATCCCACCGTGCTGATGGTGATGACGGTCATATACAGGGAGTCGACCCAGTCCCAGTCTTCCAGGATTTCATAGCCGGAAACGCCAATCAGTAACAAAAATGCCAGAAAACCGAGGGGCTGTAGCATTTTAAGCACATTACTCAGAATGTGCATGGCCTGATTGAGCTGTGATCGTACCATTTATAGAGCGGAAACCGCGATAGGGAGGAAAAGCAGGCAGAGCGAAAGGAAGTCAAAAGCTTTTAGTGATTCTTATGAGTTTACCGGCGCTGACGGAACTCAATTTTATCCGTCAGATTCCATTCGCTGAACGAAGGCATCCGTTTCAATTCGAACATGGAATTGTGCTCACGTCCGTCGCAAACTTTGCTGATGCCGGTTCCTGGCAGGTACCGCAAGCTCATCAAACTCTTTCCAGCGGGATCATCGACAGTTCTATGCGCTGGGAATCGGTGCAAAGTATTGATGCTGCTAAAATGGAATACGCCTGTAGTGTAAAACAGGGCCGCTATCAGTCCGGCGAGGGCCGGGATGTGGTGCGGCAGCTCAATCAGGCGATTTCTGTGTTTCGCAATCCCATTCAAATCAATTTGCGATAGCAAGCCTGCTTATAAAACAGGCAATACCTCCTTTTAATGTGCAGGTTGGGCGCTGACAGGCATCCGTTTGGTGCTATGTAGGCAAATCCTGCCCCTCAATTCAGCATTTTGCGTCTGGTACCACTCTTGCATAGTAATACGCGCAGGCGCGATCGGTCTGTATAAGCGCGGAAAGACCGATCGAATCCCGGGCGACCGGGACGCAAGTAGTGATACGAATTAAAGGAGTATAAGCTATGAAAGCAAAGAACAAGTGGCTATCGATTGCGATGGCCCTCTGTTTGCTGGCTCCTGTCATCATCGCCATTACCTCTCAGGTAAGTGACCCATTGTTCGCTCAGGATGCGGACACGGGCGCTGTTGAGATGGCGGAACAACCGGCAGCACCGGTAGAAGATGAAGGCGTCAGCGTTGAAATGTTTACCGTGAATAACGTCTGGATGATGGTTTCCACATTCCTGGTGTTTATCATGCACCTGGGCTTTGCCATGATCGAGAGTGGTCTGACACAGGCCAAGAATACGGTGAACATTCTGTTTAAGAACACCATGATCATCGCCATTGGTCTTTTGACCTATGCGTTGCTCGGTTTCAACTTAATGTATCCCGGTGATTTTAATATCATTGGCGATGGAATTCTCGGGTTTGCCGGTCTTGGAATCAGCACGGATGCTGCGGGAATAACTTCGGCATACAGTGAAGGTTATACCTACTGGACTGACTTTCTGTTCCAGGGCATGTTCGCCGCGACCGCCGCTACCATCGTTTCCGGTGCCGTAGCCGAGCGAGTCAAGCTGGGTTCCTTCATTATTTTCTCAGTGATTTATGTGGCTATAGCCTATCCTATTATCGGTAGCTGGAAATGGGGCCTCGGTTGGTTAGATGCGGCCGGTTTTCAGGACTTTGCCGGTTCTACTCTGGTGCACTCCGTCGGTGGCTGGGGCGCTCTGGCCGGTGTGATCCTGCTCGGACCGCGCGTGGGTAAATATCTGCCCGGTGGCGGAATCAAGCCGATTATGGGTCATGCCATGCCGCTGGCTACAATCGGTATGTTCCTGCTGTGGCTGGGCTGGTTTGGATTCAACGGCGGCTCCGTTCTGTCGGCCGATCCGGGTCTGGTATCCTATGTATTGGTTACTACATCTCTGGCGGCCGCTTCCGGAATAGTCGGTGCGACCGTTCTGGCTACGATCATTACCAAAAAGCCCGACCTTTCTATGGCATTGAACGGTTCTCTGGCCGGTCTGGTCGGTATTACGGCTGGAGCAGACGCTGTAGGCGTCGGCGCCTCAGTGATCATTGGAATCCTGGCGGGTATACTGGTCGTAATTTCGGTAATGCTGCTGGATAAGCTGAAGCTGGATGACCCGGTAGGTGCGATTTCCGTTCACCTTACCTGCGGTATCTGGGGCACTCTGGCCACCGGAATCGGTTGGTTCCGTCTGGATGCGGAATGGATCCTGGGCGCACAGTTCCTGGGAGTTATATCAGCGGCGGCGCTGGCTTTCCCATTCGCTCTGTTGTTGTTCTTCCTGTTGAAAGTTTCTCTGGGTATTCGAGTCGATCGCGACGAAGAGCTCAAAGGTCTGGATATTGGAGAGCATGGTCAGGAAGCCTATTCCGGCTTTCAGATTTTCGATGTAACCTGATGGGGTTGCGCGAAGAAACTAAAGGAGTACGCATATGAAACTGATCCATGCTATCATCCAACCGCATAAGCTGACCGACGTTAAGGCGTCACTGGCCAAAGCGGGCGTAACCAAAATGACGGTTACCAACGCTCTGGGCTGCGGCCAGCAGAAAGGATTTTCTGAAGGCTATCGCGGTGTGATAACGGAAGTTAATCTTCTGAAGAAAACCGCCATTGAAATCGCGGTCAACGATGACTTCGTTGAACCGACCATTAAGGCGATTTGTGATGGCGCGCGAACCGGCAACATCGGGGACGGCAAGATTTTCGTAGCCGATCTCAAAGATTGCATTCGCATTCGAACCGGTGAGCGTGGCAAAGACGCGATTGGATAATCGCGGCCCGCACAACCGGGGGCTCCGGCGCGTTTGATTGAGAAACGGCCGGTCCTCAAAAAGCTCGGGCGAGGCCTTCTGCGTGAAGGTCTCGCCTTTTTTATATTTCACCCTGTTTCCCCGCGCATCTCGCTCAATTTAACCGGCCCCGGCGATCACTAAAATTCCGGCACTATCCTGCATGAATTCCGACTGAGCCTGGATTTCATGTAGACAGAACCGGCAATTGATGCTATTTCCTGTCTGGCGCACCGGCAAGTATATGAGCGAGCTTACAATTGAATGTCATACGGAAAATTCTATCCTGATCATGTCTCTTACCGGCATGCTGGATGGGGAAAGTGCGCGACAGATTGAGAAAAAATTTGCCGAACTTTTTTCCGAAGAGAATTTTAGAATTATCGTCGATTGCGCCGGGTTGGATTATATGTCCAGCGCGGGGCTGGGCGCTTTGATGTCCGCCCTGCAAAGGGCACGGGACAACGATGGCGATATAAAAATTCTCAATATGTCTGAAACGGTGCAGCGACTCTTTCGCGCCGTCGGGTTGCATCAATTGTTCCGCATTTATAGCAGCAAGGACGAAGCGTTGAATTCATTTTGATGCTCGCAATCATTCTCGCTGAATGTCCGTAGGTGATATAGAAGCATTCGTGCGGGGATAGAAATTCTTTTTTTTATTTCTCTCGCGAACACCTGGCGCGGATTTTGCTATATCTGTACTATAATATGGGGCTGCCCAACCCCTCCCCCTGCTTTAAATTATAGCACGACCCTGTGACAGATTTTTACCTGCTTTGCGCACTTTTTTGATTGGCCATCACCTGTATCGAGGAATTCGCCGATCACACGCCACCTCCCGTCGCGAGTGACCGGAAATCACTTCCCACTTCAATTGGTGAATACGGACGTAAATCGCACTTGTCAGATTCAGGCTCCGTACGAATATTTTCACAGGAAGGTAGTTATGCAGGGCAATCCGAAGATTATATCACTTCTAAATGATTTATTGGCAGGAGAGTTGACCGCCATCGATCAATACTTCGCACATTCGCGCATGTACCAGGACATGGGTTTGACAAAGTTGTATGAACGAATCGATCACGAAATGGATGATGAAAAGGGCCATGCGGACGCACTCGTAAATCGTATATTGTTTCTGGAAGGAAAGCCCGACCTGGCAACGCGCCGTCCGATGAAAATCGGCGGCAATGTCCCCGAAATGCTGAACTTCGACCTGGCGCTGGAGATTTCCGTGGTGGCCGAGCTCAAAAAGGCCATTCAGGTATGTGAAGCGGAGCAGGACTACCAGACCCGACGTATTCTGGTATCCATGCTGGCCGATACGGAAGAAGATCATGCGTACTGGTTGGAAAAACAACTGGGACTGATCGAGCAGATAGGCTTGCAAAACTATATACAATCCCGGATGTAAGGGCGACATAGCGCTTTATACTGCCCGGATCGCAGCGCCTCGATCCGGGCGAGGTGTGATCCGTGTGAGGAAATAAATAAGCAAGCAAACGCCTGCTTATTTATGTGTCAGGCGTTCAATGTAATCACAAGCAGGCTGCCGGGAATTAAAGTTCCCAGAATAAAAATCATCAAAAAAACCAGCGATTTCCCGCTCATGCCAAAATAGATCGGCTGCAGAATAGATCGTACCAACCAGAATGCGGTTAGAAACACAAGAATGTGTGTGGTGGTGCCGTTCGCTCCCGCGTTGCACGCATAATAACCGAACCAGATGGCGGCCATTCCGAACACAAAAATCAGGCACCAATTCATAACGGGCATTATGCTCCGATTGATGGGATCGATTTTACGAAGCTGCCGGTTCCATTGGAACAGCCGCCCGAAGGACAGGTGAAAGACCGCCAAACCTGTGTGGTACACGATTCCCGCTACGCTCAGGATTACTATCATCATATTACACCTCCTCCGGGGCCTGCATGTGACCGCCAATTTGCTATTTGAGGCGCAGGATAATCCATGGTCAATAAAAAAACATACCATAAGGTATGGTATGTTTGATCGGGGTTGCGGTATCGAAAAGGGATTGAGGCGCGCTGCCCGGCTGAAATAATTGCGTCATGTCGAAGGACCGATCGTATAGTCCCGCATTGCAGCGCTGGCTGGATGCCGGTCTGGAGATTCTCTATCGCCCCGGGCCGGCCGGATTGACAATCGAAGCCCTATGCGAGCGTCTGGGACTATCCAAGGGGTCTTTCTACCATCACTTTAAGAATCGCGAAGAATACTCCGCCCGGTTGTTAGATTACTGGGAGCAAGAAAACACTCTGCGGGTTATCGAGTTGAGTCGATCTTCGGGTGATGCCCGGGAACAAATCCGATCATTGACCCTGCAGGTCATCGGGCTTGCGCAGAACACGGAAATCGCG
>JAGRMX010000093.1 GCA_020441025.1 Leptospiraceae bacterium | reverse complement strand
AACGGAAGCGGTCTGTTCAATCGATTTGCTTGGTCTTAATGCGATTGATTTAGAGGCAACTGGAACTTTCGCGTGCTTCGGGAGGCAGTTCAATGTCCGTACCCGGGTAAAGACGATTCCCCTCCATAACGGCCACATCGGAAATAGGGCAGGCTTCGGTGAAGTTACGCACCAATTGGCCATGCTTATATTCCTCACAAACCGGTGGCTCACCTCTTTCCCGGGGACCATACTGTAGACCGTTTAACATTGGCTCTTCCGAATCGCTATTCAAGTATTCTTTGCGAACACTCAGTCCTCCGGTAACCGTATTGAAGATCATTTCCACAGTACGATTTTCTTCTATATAGTGAATGCGTACAATATGCAGTGCCTTTTGCGGCTCACGAAAGTTATAGACCGTCCATTTCCAATAGCGTTCCAGCAGAATATTCTTATCTTTAAAGCGGATGCGGCTACCGCTGATATTGCCCAGGTATAGATCAATATCATAGATGTCCGGTCGGCTTGCCGTGTCCAGTTGGGCAAATCGGATCAAATTATCGACGTGGTTCCATACACAGATAGTGCCGGTACTGCGTTCCTGTGAATTAGGCTCGGCGGGACGGGCCGGATGATAATCCCCCGTAAAGAACTGCGGATATCCATACCAATCGGTTTCGGATGCCTGTTCCCGGTCACACCCGGTACGAGCTTGGTAAAGCATCAACAGCTGATCGTCTGCTGGAATTTCATTATAATAGGAAGAGAGTTGATTATAAAGCGTCGCATTTTCGATTTCTACCGACCCGGCCTGCACCGGTAGAGCCAAAAGAAGGCCCAATGTGACGGCCAGAAATCGAAGAATCACCCTGTCACCCCCTGTTTGAAACTCTGGTGCATGATTTTTGTGCAATCGGTAACGCATATTAAGGACTCAATAAAGAAAACCGATATGTGCGGAGCACAATGTATGTCAAAGGGAAATAATCCGGATGTTTTTCACCATACAGTCACAGGAAAACCAGATTGTGGAAATTTTTTGTTGTCAGGAATACCGCCCACTTTACCTTGAAGAAAAATATATTTCATTCAATGGAGAAAACCGCATGAAAAAACTTCTGATTGTTGGTTTAGCTCTCGCAGTTGCAGCAGCTATCGCATGTTCTGGTGGTGGATACCAGGCTCCTTCTGGATCTATCATGCAAAACACCACTCTGAACAAAGACGTGTCTACTGCTACTGACCTGGGAAGCCGAACTGGCGAAGCTTGTACTGGTGCAATTCTGGGCATCATTTCTTCTGGCGACGGCGGAGTTAAAGCTGCTGCTGCTGCTGGTGGAATCACTACCGTTAAAGCTGTTGATTACAAAGTCGACAACCTGCTGGGTAGTGTTCTGGCTAACACCTGCACCATCGTACATGGTGACTGATATTTCTTAACCTGTACGCCAGCCACGCAAGTGGCTGGCGTTTTTGTGTACTTTTCCGAGCGCACATTCTACCTGCCCGACTTTAATTCAAAGAATACCGGCTTAAATTTTCCCCTGTGTCATTGGCGCAGTTTGGCTTTTTTCAATTCTGAAGTGTCCGCTACATTCAACGATCGGCATGGCCTGCCGGCGTGCATCCAGGTGCTTGTTCAATAACGTGGGAACTGATTGAAACAGGTTGTTTTTCGCGAACGATTTTGAACTCTGGTCCCAGTTACATAGCCAATTGGTGTTCGCATGCATATTCACAATCGAGCCGCTATCTGTTTTTTATTTTTATCAGTATTTTTAATAATCCCGCCGGGTGATGCGCTTATAGCTCAGGTGGAAGCACCGGTTGATAATCTGACCGAGACACAGACCTGGCGGAGGGCAACTCATGAGCGTTTTTTAGAATGGGCCGCACAGGTAACACCGGCTGAGGCAAATCGATTAAACATTGATATCGCCACCACCACCCTGGGACCGACCGTCACGAAAGCATTCGGTCATACGGCCATTCGAATCCGACCACAGGGCGCGGAAGAGTTCGGGCCGGATGATTATTATGTCGATTTCGGACAGTATGACGAATCGGCGGGTTTTATCTGGCGTTTCGTGAAAGGTAACGCGCGTTTTTTCGCGTATGTGCTGCCCATGGCATCGGCGTATGAAGGAGCGGACCGGGAAGGGCGCGGTTTATTCGTTTCTGAATTAGAGCTTACGGACCGCCAGAAGTTCGTGCTGGTGAAAGACATTGAACGCGCTCTGCGCGATCAATCCGAAGGCTATGAATATGATAACTTCACCAACAACTGTGTGACTTTTATTCACGATCTATTGGCCGACGCGACCGGCCGGAACATCGGACTGCAAGTGCCCGACGGGGAGGGGCCGGTTACCTGGCGATCGCGGGTGCTGGATTATTCCGACGATCACCTGGCCCTGCTGGTAAATGAAATTTTGTTGTTCGATGCGGATACGGATGTACCCCGGAAACCGGAAGAACTGGTTTTTTTAAGCGATGATATTCTGGTAGCACTGGACCAGTCGGGTTTAATTGGAACTAACACGGTCCTGATTCCGCATAGGTGGGTCGGTCACAATCCGGGCTTGCGCGATCGATACGCGCGCATATTGAATCCGGAGCAGATGAATCAGTTGTTTCCTCCCGGCCTGAATCAGTTTTCCGCGACAGTAAACTGGCGTAAGAGCTCTCTGTTGTTTCTGATGTTGGCGACGCTGATACCGATGCTACCACTGCGTCCCGTACGCAAATATCGCAAATATGCAGAGCGACTGTATGCGGTAGTATTCGGCATCAGTGCCATCTGGGTGACGCTTGTCTCCCGGGTGACAACCTTCCAGTTTATGGATGATAATATTTTACCGCTGGTATTGTTTCCGCTGGATTTTTTACTCTGGAAACAATCGGGCACGCTCTTTAAGAAATGGGACTGGCAAAAAATTCGCCTGTACTACGCCGCTTTTAGAGCGGTTACGCTATTGATAGCCCTGATTCTTTATATCAGCGTTCTACCGCAGGATATTATGACGTTATGGGTATTTGTGTCGGTATGGTTCGCCCTGTTTGCCTGGAACCAATGGACGCGATTGCATTCATCGGAAGATCGGACGTAATCGGAATAACAGGCAGAAACTCAGAGTTGACCGCTATCGACGCTACGCTGAAGTTACGAATCGGCCCGAAAAGGGCATAATTAAGGCCGGCAAATTCGGTGGATGCTTAAATCGACGGCGGATATAAAAAACGGAAAACGAATCGCCTTCCAGAGAAAAGCGCGTAGAAACGGTCGGATAAAACGGTCAGGCAATCGAGGAATCTATCTATGATCAGTACGAATTTAAATCCCACACAATTAAACCGAACATTCCTGTGTATATTGAGCGCATTGTTGATGGCGTTTGTTTCGGGTACCGCGTGCGTATCCACCGAATACAAAAGCGTGCGTAACATTACCGTGGATTTTCATGCCACTCAGGAAGAGAACGTCGCTGAGGCGCAGAAAATCGCGCACCAACTGGCGGATAGCAACATCAAAACGCGCATCCAATCACAATTCCCGGCGGTCACGGAGCAAGAGCTGGAACCGCTGGAGTTTACGCAGGATACCACCCTGGCCGACGGGCAATGGAAGGCGGCGGTCGTGGCCCGCATTACATTTACGGATCAGAATTTTCCGGCCAATGATATCATGGATTTCTGTTATGATATCATGAAAGAGTACGTGGAAGCCGCGCGACCCTGATTACAATAATCCAGGAATCAGAGCGCGCCGGTTTTCGGGATAGTCGGGCACATGCTCGCGATACCATTTATATGTTTGGCGACTGCGACCGGCCAGGTAGCCCGCCATAATCCAGAAAACTCCCCACATCGCCAGCGATCGGGACATCAACGCGATTCCGGCCCAGGCGGTTATCTCAAACAGATAGTGGGGACAGGTTACATATCGGAATAATCCCCGATCCGGAATGCGATAGCCGGCATCGGTCGGGTCTTTACGCAGGTTGCGCAAAATTAAATGATGATAGAAGTTCAATGCCTGTGAAATTAAGTACACCGTAAATCCGAAGTAGAGCGCCGGGCCCGATAGCGATTCGCCCAAAAGGCGGGGGGTTTTAATTTGATGTTCGCTGTGAGCGATAAAGGCCACCAAAAAGTAGAGCAGAGCGATGAACAGAGTCGTACGCCAGCCCATTGTGCGGGAATAGCGATGCACAAACAGTACTTCCAGATCGCGTTTGAGAAAGTGACCCGCAACGGCGATGAGCAACAGAATGTGATACGCGGTATACACCGTATTCAAGCCCATATTGGCCATGTAGCCCAGGATATAGACGATCAGCGCGGGGGTGTAAATGATCAACATGGCGGTGCGGGTCGAGAGTTTACCACCTTGCCGAAATTTGCCGTACGCCAGTTGAAAACGACCGCTGGATTCGGAATAGTACAGTGCACCGGCTATCAATAGCATAAAACCGAAGGTACCCCAGTCGGCCGTGTCATAGCGGAATAAAAAATTGGACATGAATAAAAAACTCCCGTTGCTTTGTTCAGATTATCCGCGGCCGATCTCAAACCTTTACGCTGGTGAACAGACTCAGCGAATCGACCATCCAATCCGGAGTGCCGGACTTCAGTATTTCAATTTTGCCGTCGCTCTGGCCCTCTTTTTCAAGCAGCAGATTGGTGGCCATTTTCGCGGTGACATTCGTGCGCTCCATAAATACCGAGTGCTGATCGACGGACACCCAGTCGCCGATAAATAACAGATTGTCTATCGGTGATTGTATACCGGGACGATTGCGTTCATCACCCGGGCGAAAACCGGTGTAAGTATCCCAGCGGTTGATATAAAAGTCGGAAGGTTCGGGTAATCCTGGAACCACCACTTTTAATTCTCGATGGACCGCTTCGGCAATCTCACGAAAGGAAGATCCGGCGAACTGCTGCCACTGGGCCACTTGAACCTCGATTAAATCGACTTTCTTGCTGCGTAATTGCGGAATTTGCTTGGCGGACCAATTGGAAGTGAAACCCAGCACCTTAAAACCGGTGGGGAAAAAGTTAATGGCATTCCAGTAGTCCCGGTCGGGAAAACGACGTTCCCAGGCATCCGAATTCTCGTACAATAAATTTACGCACAGAATGGTAGCGGTACTCAAATTCATAATATTATTAAAGTACTTCCGGTCCCGCAGCTCAAAGGTGGACATGAGTTTCCTGGCGCCGGGCACATCCATGGCCACTACGAAATAATCCGCTTCATGATAGCGGGCGATCTTTTCCTGAGCGGGAACCGTTTCGATCATGTCATGATGAGCGCCGCAAAAGGGACAATGATCATGCTGCTGATTTCCGGTGATCAGGTTGCCGCAAACGCGACAGCGACGTACCCGGCCGGGGGGAATATGTTCATTCGTGGAGACACCGACCACGCGCCCGTTATTCAACTTAAATCCGGTGACTTCCGAATTGTAAACGATCCGGCCGCCTTTCTCGATGACATGTTTAATCATGGGGTTCAAAAAGGTCTCATCGGGCGGCCATTCATAGTAGTCGATACGTGCGTCGGCCGGCGTTACCGCCAGGCGAATAAAATTGGCGATGGCCAACGCCGAACATTCTTCGGTGCCCATAAAATAACCCATTTCGGCCACGCCTTCAAAGTAGTGCTTTAAATATTCCGGCGGCATGCCGACGGTCTCGGCCCAGTCTTTAAAGGTAAGCGTGTCCAGAAACAGGCGCTCTTCCCGGTCGGAATAATCGAAGCCCCACAATTTAAGCAACGAGCGCAGCAATCCTGGGGTTCCGGCCAGGTCCGCCATGGGACCGCCGGTGGATGGCAGTTTCATGCCCGGTATCAAAAGCATTTGCAGACGATCGAACGGAACGGGCCAGGTGGGATGCGGAGTTTTGTTTTGAATCAACCAGTTGCGTTCGGTATAATTCGAAATAAAATAATAAAACGATTCATCACTATCAAAGCGATTCAATCCCACTTTATGGCGTGCCAGAAATTCGCGCAGGTTTTTATAAAATCCCCAGACGCCGTGCAGGCCGTGTTCGCGTACATATCCGTCGGGAAAATATTTGCGGGCAAAATGCAGGTCTTTCCAGGCTTTAAGCTTTCCACCGGGTACGCCGGTTTTTTCCAGAATGGTGACTTCAAATCCCCGATCCGCCATTTCACAGGCGGCCTGTAATCCCGCGAGTCCGCCTCCCAGCACGAGCACTTTTTTGCCGTTGGGTTTCAGCGCTACATGATTGCCCGGTACCACCGGAAATTCCGACTTATATCGTGCGTTTCCCAGATAGGAATAAGCCGTACCGCCTACGGCCGCCGCGCCCAATCCGCCGGCTGCATAACCGCCGCTCTTTTTTAAAAAATCTTTACGAGAGATATTTCGGGCCATGAACCCGTTATTCCGGGTCGGGCAGGGAAGTCAATACAGGAATACGGTGTAGGCCGGAGCCGGTCTGAATTCGGGTGCTTGACTGCCGACTTCCAATAATGATACCCGCGTAAGATACTCGACATGCAAGGTCGTATCGATTGCATTGTTGAAATCTTTAAGGATTCTATCCCCTGTGAAGTTGAATATGACCGTTCGCTGGAAGTCTCCATATATTAATTCGTGTTTTATCAGCCTGGCTCTGTTTACAACCGCCTGTCATGTCGATCGGGAAGCCAGTGTGCGTACCGATCCGGAAGTGCGCGAAGTGCGCTGTGATTCGTCCGGGTATTTCATCGATAATCTCTGTGAAGACGAAAAGGAATATCTGGATTGGGCCGCCGCTTTTCCCGAATATCCCGAATTCGGCGATCTGGATCAACAGGCGCTGCGTACAGTCACGAAGGAAACGTTGGACCCGGACAAAGCCGCCGCTCTGTTTTATCAACGCGGCATTCAGGTTCCCCGCAACCGTGCATTCTACGAATATCTTAACCGTAAAGAAAAAGTACTGCGCGAACAATTGCCGGACTATTCCGACCGCAACGTACTCTTCGCGGTTGTGCCGGGCATGTTTTATAAGGATAATCCCACCATCGGCGCCGACGGTGCTCAGATCCGTAGATTGGCCGCGCAGTTGGGTTTAAAACAGGACCTGGTGGAAGTGGAGCAAACCGGGACCGTCGCGGAAAACGCCCAATTCATCTGTGATTATGTGAAAAGTCGCACGGATGTGAATGCCATCATCCTGGCCTCCGTCAGTAAAGGCAGCGGCGATATAAAAAAAGCCCTGCAAATTTGCGGGGAAGATCCCGGTTTTCAAAAAGTCATCGGCTGGTTTAACATCGGCGGTATAAACAAAGGCACGCTGCTGATCAATGAAATTGAAAATCACTGGAACTATAAGCTGGAGGCGCGCAGTTATTTCTGCTGGAATGGGTATGACTGGGACGGGTTTTTATCCATGCGCGCCGGACCGGATGCGCCTTTGAACTTTGAAATCGACATTCCTGACCATATTCTTTTGATTAACGTGATTGCGGTGCCGATTTATCGGTTTGTAACCGAACGTGCCAAACCGTACTGGTTGCATCTGGCTCAGTTCGGTCCCAATGACGGCATGTCCTTGCTGGCGGACCTGACCATACCCGAAGGCATTACCTGGCTTTCATGGCGCAATGACCATTATTTTAGAAATGCCATTCCTGAAAGTAAAATGCAGGCCTTCATTGTTTATATTCTGGAACAGCAAAACAATCGCTATTGAGAGTTGATATAATTACAGGTAAGCGTGAACACCGGGTTAACTCGATTTAATCGTAACAGTTCAAGCACTAAAATCAAAAAATTTTGCGCCAACATGATCAACATTAATTCATCTATCAGATATATTCAGTCGATTGGTTTCTATTCGGTTCTTATATCGTTTCTGCTGACCGGATGTCATGTCGATCGTAGTCTGGATGTGCAGGATCGGAATACGTACCAGAACTGCACCCATGACGATTTCTTTCAGTCCAATTTGTGCGATTATGAATTGGAACACTTTCAATGGGCGGCCGCCTATCCTGAGTTTCGAAACCTGGACGACCTGAATCGAAGCGCCATGCAAAAAATTATGCGGGATGCGGGTGATGTGGATCGAGCCGCCGCGCTGTTTGCGCATCGGGTGATCACCGAACCCCGCAATCGAAAGTTGTTGGAATATTTGAACACTCGTGAATCTGAAATCGCGGAGCACACACCGGATTTCAGCGATCTGAATATTCTATTCGCGGTGGTGCCGGGTATGTTCTATCTGGACAATCCCAATGTGGGCGCCGATGGAGCCGAGATTCGTTTTCTGGCTCAGGAAATGGGATTGGATCAGAGTCTGGTGCTTGTGGATCAGACCGGGACTGTAGAAGAGAACGCCCGCACCATCTGCGAATTTGTGGCCGGACAAAAACAGCGCAGGGGAATCATTCTGGCATCGGTCAGCAAAGGATCGGCGGATGTAAAAATGGCCATTCAGCAATGTGGTCGGGAACCCTATTTTCGCAGAGTCATCGGTTGGTACAATATTGGCGGCATCAATCGGGGGACCATATTGATCAATGAAATTGAGAACGATTGGTACTATCGGACCGAGGCCCGCACCTATTTCTGCCTGAATGGATATAACTGGGAAGGTTTTCGCAGTATGCGTTTTGCCGAGGAAGCGCCGCTGAATTTTAATCTGGAACTGCCCGAGCATGTACTTTTAATAAACATAATCGGTGTGCCTACTGCTCTGTCGGTAACGGAACGAGCGCGCCCATATTGGGAACATCTGGCCCAAATCGGGCCCAATGACGGTCTGTCACTGCTTACGGATGTCTATATGCCCGGGGGGGTAACCTGGGTTTCCTGGCGCAACGACCACTACTTTCGCTGGCCCATTAACGAGCACCGCATACAGGCCTTCCTCAGTTACATCGTGGAAACTCAGCGCAACCGTCTCGTAGCCGCGGAATAAGGCGGTTTTCACGCATTCCACGGAAAAGATTTTCATGGAAATCGCTGATTCGTTGACTGGATTGAATCAACCTGATTTTTAGTCCCTCGAAATGTAAAATATTGCAACTTATGATTTGCAATAGGAGGGAAAGTTAAGCATGGACATTTTATTCAAACGATTGCTGCTGGCGGTTCTCGTGTTATTATTCATGGTAGGTTGCGGAAGTGGATTCGGACCGCAGGGCGGCCTATTCAGTAAAACGAGCATTGGCGTTTATGCAACGGAAGTTAATGCACCCAAAACAGGCGAAGCCTGCGCTTTTCATGTACTGGGTTTGGTAGCTGTCGGAGATGGTTCTACGGAATCCGCTGCACTGAATGGCGGAATATCTAATATCAAAAGCATAGATCTGGAGTCGCTGTCTGTACTGGGGCTCTATGGCCAGCTATGTACCGTAGTAAAAGGAGATTAATATGCGAAAAACTCTCCTCTTCTTAGTTATTTTTTCAATCCTTCTTGGTTTGCCCGGTTGTTATGCTACGCAGGTCGGATTGCCATCGGGAACATTTTATGCCGGTGGATCTTCCGCCTGGTCGGGCAACTATGAGCATGCCGATTATCGGGAAGGCAAAGCTTGTGCGACCAGTTATGGCGGATACTTTGCTTTTGGTGACGCAACAATTGCGACGGCGGCTTCTCGTGGTGGGATTACTCATGTTACGAGTGTTTCTCATGAAGTGGAAGGCTGGGCCGGTTTTAAACAGGATTTTTGTGTTATAGTAAGGGGGTATCGGCAATGATAATAGAAAAAAAATTACAAAAGTTCGGTATCCTGACGCTGATATTCGTATTTTTAGGTACTACAACAGCGTGTTTTAATAATGGCCTATCGCATGGGATGGGGCCGACCGGCTTTATTTACTCGGGCTATACTATTGGCACCAAAGGCGGACCTGTGAATACCGGGGAAAACATTCTCACCGGCGAGGGCTGTACCCATAATTTATTGTTTTTAGTCGGGGCCGCTTTTGCTCTGGCCGGGTTGCCCGGTTTCAGTTACGGTGAAGGTGACGTGAGAACAGTCGCTCAGAAAGCCGGAATCGGAACGATTTACTCCGTAAATAAAAAGATCTTCAATGTGCTCTGGTTGTACAGTAGCATGTGTACCGTCGTAACCGGTGTAGAAGGCGGCCAACCTCTGGAATCGAGTGGAAACGTTCAAAGCTCCAATTTTCGAGACCTGGTTATACTCAAAAATGGACAGCGTTTTGAAAACGTAAAAGTCGCCGTAACCAGCGATAGTGTGGTGATCACTACTTCGGACGGTCGCACGCTGGTTTTCAGCAAATCCGAAGTGCAGAGCGTTCG
>JAGRMX010000092.1 GCA_020441025.1 Leptospiraceae bacterium | reverse complement strand
TCTTCCGATTATTACAAAGAAACCGGGAAAATCAACGCAGTGGATTCTCTCAGTATCACGACACGCTCTTGCAACGCGCAATTCGTCTGGCGCAGGTACGCTTTAAATTGCCTTCGCACGAGTTATCTCAAATCGGATTGGATGCGCAGGCCATCGAATCGATCGGCGGCGGAGCGGACGACGATGGCACTAAACCTCGCGATACAAGCACTTCCGATTTGAATTCGGCGGAGTTACGCGAACCCGGGGATGACCGTTTGCATGATGCGGATTCCGGTAAGCTGAGCGGAAAACCGTCAAGGCAGCATGGCAATGAAGCGGCAGAGATTGAGGACGATTTCAAGGCCGGATACGCGCAGAATGAAAATTCGGAAACGACCACAGTCGGGACCGGATCCGATTTCTCCCCTCATCGCCGGGCCGAGGATTCGTTTCGCTGGCGGGAATACACCCGGCAGCAGGGTGAGGCGCCCATCGATTGGATGCAGACCTATCGATTGCTGGGACCGTTTTTTACCACCCGGATTGTTCTGCGCCGGGAAGCATTCGAGGAGATAGAAAACTGGTTGAATTCGCCCCAACCCAAACAAATCCACGACCTGCAACGCATGCTTGCTGATATACGTACCACCCAGTCGGCGCTACGCAAACGTCAGGCACCGATCGAAAAAATCCTGTTGCTGGAGAAAATTCAGTCGCAGATACTTGCGCTGATTGATGAAATGTGATTTCGATTCGAGTGTCTCTACACTTTCGATATACACATGCAGCGCATTTTACCTGTTTTTGCCCGTTTTACGCACATTGGCGTGGACGCCGGGGTACCGCGGTCCGAAGTGCGTTGCATTACGTTGCAGAATACCCTCGCGCTGGTGTTCGCACTCACCGCCCTGGCTTATATCCCTCTGATTCTCGCGTATTTGCCGACTACCAGACCGCTGCTGATCTTGAACGTGGCTTATGCGTTTCCATTGCTGTCGGTCATTGCGTTAAACGCGTTGCGTAGGTATCTGCTCGCGCGTTTGTTTTTTTATCTATATTCGGTCATATTCGTTTCATTGAGTACGCTCTGGATGGGTATCGAGAGCAATATGCATTTCTTTCTGGCGTCCGGTTTATTCTTTCAGTTTTTCACGTTTCCACCCCGTCAACGTATCCTGATGTTTATGGTGACTCTGGCAAACGTGGGCGCCTATATCCTGCTTGAAACGCAACTGGCGGACAATCCTTATCTACTGGATGTGCCCGCCGATTTTCAGCGTTATTTTCGATTGGGTGTCATGCTGGGATTGGCCGGATTTATATTCGCCATTTCGTACTATACATACATAATGATTCGCAATGCCGAAGCGGGGTTGGAACAGGAACAGCAGAAGTCCGAAAATCTATTATTGAATATACTGCCCGGACGCATTGTAGACCGTTTAAAGACGAATCCCGGATTTCTGGCGGAGCGGTTCGACGAGGCCACCATCATGTTTGCCGACATCGTCGATTTTACGGTCCTATCCGAAAAAATGAGTCCGCCCGATCTGGTACAGATGCTGGATCGTGTTTTCCGTGAGTTCGATTTGTTGGCGGACAAATTGCAACTGGAAAAGATCAAAACCATCGGCGATGCCTACATGATTGCCGGTGGCGTGCCGATTGCCCGGGCGGATCATACCGCGGCGGTAGCGCGTATGGCTCTGGAAATGCAAAACATCATGGGCACCGAACTGGGCGACCTGGGTTTGCGCTTGCGCGTGGGTATACACTGCGGTCCGATTGTGGCCGGCGTGATCGGTCATCGAAAATTTATATATGATTTATGGGGAGATACGGTGAACACGGCCAGTCGGATGGAATCGCACGGAGTCGTCGGCGAGATACAGGTGACCGAAGCGGTGTATACGCGCTTAAAAGATGAATTCGATTTCGAAGCGCGGGGACCGATTGCCGTGAAAGGTAAGGGCACGTTACCGGTATACGTATTGCGCGGTGAGCAAAAAAACGATAGCGCCGGTTTCAATGCGGCGCGCCGGGTTTAAATGTGTCCGCCGTTGATGTGCGTGCTACCGATACTTTGTTAATACGCTAACTTAATTATATATAATTTAATATGCGCTTTGTGTTGATTTAATGCGTATATTTAAAAACTATCGAATGCATTCGGGATTGGCCCGAGCGTCCGGTTGATGTCCGCCCATCTGAGAACACAGACAGACGCCCGCCGGATAAGCGTGTCGGGCGGCCGCAATCACCCGATCGGCCAGATAATCAATAAACGGAGCGAAGGTACCCGGCGCGGGAATGCGATAGTACACCTGAATGCCGTTCTCAAAGGCCACTTCTCGTAACTGCATGGCGATTTCTTCCAGCGTTTCCAGGTGATCGCTGACGAAGCTGATGGGGTATACGGCCACGCGTTCGTGTCCGGCATTACCCAGGTGTTGCAACATGTCGATGGTATTCGGTTCGGTCCAGCGCGCGGGGCCGACCCGGCTTTGAAAAGAAAGGCGGGTTTCGCCCTGAAATCCCCGCGACCGCAGGTGCTTTTCAATCAAGCGTCGATTGCGTTCCACCTGCTCTACGTACACATCGCCTTTATGAATGAGCCGCATGGGTATACCATGGGCCGAAAACACCAGCGTTATACGCTGCCAGTCCGGAATGGGGCCCGGACCGGTAAATTGAATGAAATCGCCATCGGCAAGCCGGCCTTGAAAAAAGCGTACGATCAAATCGGCGATGGCCGCGCAGTACTCATCGTCATTAAAAAAAGGTGTAACCCAGCCGGGGCGGGCCGCCGGACAATAACCCAGAATCGATTTCATGATCATGGCGGTGCTGAGCACCGTGGATCGGGAATACTGGGGATATAATGGAAGAATAATGTTATCGGGTGTGGGCGCCAGTCGGTCGGCCGGCAACTCCCGGATGTCCGGATAACCGCATGTCATGGTAACGTCTACCTGCCAGTTCTCGCCGGTCCTGCTATGCAGAGTGGCCGCCAGAGCCTGAGCCTGTTTTTCGGTTTCGGCCAACAAGGGCGATCCGCCGCCAAAGCCCATTTCGGCGTAGGTATGCGCTACCTTTGGTGCGCGCCGGCGAGCAATGAAACGCGCCAATCGAATGCGCAGAAATTCAGGGAGGGGCAAATCGAAAACATACGGATCGGTGAACAGATCCAGCAGGAACTTTTCGATTTCGGAAGCGTCCCGGGGGCCGCCCAGGTTGATCAGCAGTACGCGTTTGGTGGGCGTGCTCATGTCGATTGCATCCGACTCGAGCGGCGATTCTGTGTCTATAGATTTCGCACGGGCATTTATAGCTGATGCTCCGGTCAATGCCCCCGCCCGCATATGACACAGATCAGGTAAAAAAATGGGCAGCCTGACATTACTGTGACAAATATCGGTACCCGCTTGCTACAATCCCGGACATGTGGTCGAACCTGGTTGTGCTGCATACGGAGGACAAATCGCAGTCGGTAGGCGAACTACCGGGCTATTTTGCCTGGCAAACGTGTATGCGCAGTGTTTATGTGGGTGATGCGCGCCTGAATGGTAAGAATCCCTACGATTTCAAAGGCCGTTTCGAAATCTACACCGGTTACGCGGCCTATCGAGCATTGCTGGAAATCATCAGCGGTATGCGCTCGCGCCTGTTCGGGGAAACCGAAGTGCTGGCTCAATTCAAAGAGCGCTTTAAGGCCACCAATCTGCCGGACACCGCTTTTCGGGCCTATCTCATCCAACTGCACGACCAACTGGTAGCGGACTGCAAATACATTCGCACTCATTATCTCACCCACCGGGGCGAACAATCGTACGGTGGTCTGGCGCATCGTCGTCTGAAAGGTGTACGCAGCGTATCTTTGCTGGGCACCGGTCAACTGGCCGAGAAAGTCATTCCCTGGTTACAGAAAGAGAACCGCAATGTGCGGGTGGTGGGACGCAACCCGGAACGCCTGGAACATCTGCGCGAGCGTTTTGGAGTGGAGACCGCCAATCTGCACAGTTTCGATCCCCGACAGGACGCCCTGGTAATTGCGGCTCCGGTGGCGGTGCAACCGGTCATGCCGCGCATTGCCGATCAGGCCATTATCATTGATTTTCGTGAAGATCCGTTGAGCGATGAGTTTCCCGAACGGGTCGATTACCACAGCTTTGCTTCCATACTGGCAACACTGGAAGAAACCCGCCAGCGCAACGATCGTGTACGCCAGCAATTGAATCCGGTGCTTGACGGGCTGGTTCAGGAGCGCGAGATGGCCCATCAGGAGTTCGTACACGGATGGGAAGACCTGCCCTGCCTGGCCAGTTAATCATTGGCTCAAGAAAAAGCGCACTGGCGCGTTATCAAACCTTCGCCGTAGCCGATGCCATCCGGGCGCGTCATTCCGCGCTGCAATTGCACTTCCGCTTTAAGGAATCCATCGGCGATAAGGATCTGACCACGCCCCTCTGGCAGATGGGCGACCGGGGCGTATTTACCAGAGACCTGACCGAAGATTTGATCCAGGGACACATAGATCTGGCGGTGCATTCTTATAAAGACCTCGATATGCAGTCCCATCCCGATACGGAAATCTGTTCCGTATTGCCCCGTGCCGATCGTCGCGATGTGCTGTTGATCAAAAAAAGTGCGTTGCAAAATCCGCCGATCGAATCGCTTTTAATTTACACATCCTCTCCGCGCCGCATGTACAATTTACAGCGTATTCTGCCGCGTCTATTACCGAAGCGTCTACGTACAGCGCGGCTCACATTCGAGCCCATGCGCGGCAACATTCAGACCCGCCTGCGCAAATTTATGCAGGCCGATGGTCATGGCTTTGTGCTGGCCAAGGCCGCGCTGGACCGACTGCTGGCGCCCCTGTTTCCGGAGAGTTCCAATCATCCGGAAGCCATGTCCAGTTACAGCGAGTTTCGCAGTTTGCGAGCGGAGATACGGGCCATTTTACGCGAGAATGAATTCATGTGTTTGCCGCTGACCGAAAATCCCTGCGCACCGGCGCAGGGAGCGCTGGCCGTGGAGTTTCGTAAGACGGATGAAGGCATTCGCGCGTTGGTGGAATGGATTCAAAACGCGACCGTAGAGCACAGTGTTCAGACCGAACGATCGGTACTGGCCCAATATGGCGGCGGCTGTCATCAGAAAATCGGAGTGGTTCACTTTGCGGTAGGTCATGATCGTCAGGCGTTGGTTGCCCGCGGAATGAGTGACGCGGGAGAAGTGATAGAACGCACCGAAATACAATTGCATGCCGATGCGCAATCAAAGGACGGTGAGGCCGACGCTTCCGAAATACGCAGCATGGAATCCGGCGCGCCGGTTGAACGTAAAACCGCACCGGCCAAATCTTTCGCGGATGATGCGGAAGCAGGATTGCTGGAGAATGATAGCGCCGGCGCCCTGGCGGCTACCGGACGCTTCGCCGGTCTGGTTGCCGCCGATCTGGATGTGTGGGTCAAACTCGCCGAACAGGATTTTTGGATTCATGCCGGCAATGAACTTATTATAGATGAAAAGCGCAGTGCGCGACCGGTGCGTGTACGCGCTCCTGATATGGATTGTTTGTTGGGCGCTAATGTTACGTTGATTCACGCGACCAGCGGACAGACGGTAATGACCGGCGAGGGATTGTAATAGAGTCAATGAAGGTCTGGAAGGACAGTCGACTGATCTTCTCGGTAGCCTGGCTGGTGCTGACGGTATCGCTGGGCTTCTGGTGGATGTTGCTGGGATTGCAGCAGGTCAACGAAGTTAGTATGTTGCGGCGGGCGGCAGGCGGCGAATTAGCCGAAGTCGGTGAGGGTCTGGAGATTCGGCGTCGGCGTATGATTGTAATGGAAGGCGTTTTCTTCCTGACATTGCTGTCTGTAGGCGGCGCTACTCTCATCTGGCTGACGTATCGTGACTTAAAGCGAAATCGTTTGTTAAACGATTTTTTTTCGACTGTTACCCATGAAATGAAAACGCCGCTGGCAAGCCTGCAATTGCAACTGGAAACTCTGCTGGAAGATTTCAGTAAAGATCCGGTGCGCGGACGGCTGGAACGCTTGCTCAAAGAAAACCGACGCATCGGCTCGCAGATCAACAAGGCCTTCGAACTGGCCAGCTTGATGCGTGAAGAGAATCTGTACCTGGAGGAAGTGGTACCGGCTCATGTGGTGGAACGACTGCGGGTGGACTGGTCGGTCATACACATGCAGGATTTACAGACTCCCGTTCGGGCCGATCGACGGGCGTTGGAAGGCGTGTTGCGTAATCTGGTGGAGAACGCAGTGCAACATGGCGCTGCAAACAGCGTGCAAATCAACGGAACGGTCCGTTCGAATCAAATGGAAATCGTCGTCCAGGATAACGGTCGCGGATTTGCCGGCCGGGTTTCGCAATTATCGGAAGCGTTTGTACGCCATAGTTCCACCAGCGGTACCGGATTGGGATTGTACATTGTCCGTCGCCTGATCACCAAAATGCAGGGGCGCGTTCGTTTTGAATCCAATGCACAGGGCTTTTGCGTGCGGATCAGCCTGCCGCTGTATCGCCCAAAGGCTCTTTCCGCAAAGCAAAACGCGGCACAGGGGCGATATACTTGAAAGCGCGCATTCTGTTGGTCGAAGACGATGCCTCGCTGGGCGAGGCTTTGTGCGAGCGCCTGGAAAAAGAAGGCTATCGCATTCTGTGGAGTCAAAACATTGCCCGGGCGCGCGTGGAAATCAAAGAGTTTCGTCCGGATTTGATTGTTTTTGACGTGCGCCTGCCGGATGGTTCCGGTTTTGACCTGGCGCAGGAGTTGCGCGATCAATCGGTCGGTGTTCCGTTTATATTTTTAACGGCTCAGGCCGGTGCGCCCGAAAGATTGCGTGGATTTGAACTGGGCGCCGAAGAGTTCATTCCCAAGCCGTTTCATTTAAAAGAACTGCTTATCCGACTGGAACATGTACTCAGTACTCACAGCCATCGCGTGGAATCCCGGGCCATGCGTTACGGCGACTGGTTGATCGATTTTGATCGCTTTATTGTACAATATGGCAATGACGAACCGGTGCAACTGCCCCGGCGAGACATGGCTTTATTGCATTTGTTGATTACCAATCGGGATCGAGCGGTCAGTCGCGACGAAATACTGGATCGACTGTGGGGTGAGGATCGTTTTCCCAGCAATCGGACTATCGATAACAGCATTGTTCGTTTGCGACAGACATTCGGCAATGACGGTAATACCGCAATCGCCTCCGTGCGGGGCGTGGGATATCGCTGGACGGGTGATCCATTAACAGAAGCGGGAGAAACCTGAACGAGCGTTGATTAAAAAATGGATCAGGTTGCTGATTCAGGTTTTGTTCCGTGCCCTGAGAACATATAAACTTTATGAACGAAAGATTTCAAAACGCGTTGCGGGGAGAGCCGCAAAAAATTCCGCCGGTATGGATGATGCGCCAGGCCGGTCGCTATCATCGGCATTACCAGTCATTAAAAGAAAAGTATACGTTCGTCCAGTTGTGCAAACAACCCGAACTGGCGGCGGAAACGGCGCTGGGACCGATTCAGGATTTCGATTTCGATGCGGCCATTTTGTTTTCCGATATACTGTTTCCCCTGGAAGCGCTGGGTATGGGACTGGAGTATTCACCGGGACCGGTACTCGACCGTCGTCTGGAAACCGAAGCGGATCTCCAATCTCTGCGCCCACACGCCGATGCCATCGGTCACATGCAATTTCAACTGGAGGCGGTGCGACTGACCCGCGCGCGTTTGCCGAATGATAAATCATTGATCGGTTTTATCGGCGGCGCCTGGACTCTGTTTACGTACGCCAGTGCCGGAGATCACGGCGGACATTTGATCGGTGCCAAGACCCGTCAGAAACTGGCGCATATGTTTTATGAGCGTTTAATCCCGTTATTGGTGGGCAATGTGGAACTGCAACTACAGGGCGGCGCCGAAGTGGTGATGGTATTTGATACGGCCGCCGGGGAACTCGCTCCGGATTTATTTGCCGATCTGGCTCTGCCGCTGGTGCGCGAATTGACCCATATCTTTCCGGGTAAAATCGGCTATTATGCCCGCGCGACCACCCAGGATCATCTGCGGTATGTGCGCTCCATTCAGGGGCTGGCCGGTTTTGGCGTGGATCATCGTTATGAAATGGCAAGATTGCTACAGAATAACAACGGCACCGGGAGCAATTCCGATGCGCGGAATTCGCCCGGCGAACGTGGAAATGCCGGTTTTGTGCAGGGCAATTTCGATCAGGCTCTTTTATTTTTGAATGAGGACGATTTTGTCCCGGCCCTGGAACGTTACCTGCGTCCGTTGCAAATTTTGAGTCCCACCGAACGGGCCGGTTGGATTTGCGGACTGGGACACGGGGTATTGCCGCGCACTCCGGAACGCAATGTGCGTCGCTTTGTGGAAAAGGTACGAGAGGTTTTTGCATGATCACACAATCGCGGTTGATTTCTAAATATGATGTACCCGCACCGCGCTACACCAGTTATCCGACGGTACCATACTGGGAAACCAATCCCACGTCGGAACAGTGGTTGCAGTGCGTAGAGCGCTCCATGCAGCCGGAAGATTCCTCCCTGGCCATATACATTCATGTGCCTTTTTGCGAGACGCTATGTAGTTTTTGCGGCTGCAATACCTCCATTACCCGCAATCATGATGTGGAACTGCCGTATATTCAGGATGTCTTGAACGAGTTTCGCATGTATCAGCAGCGGGTTCCCGCTACCGGAGAGCGCGCATTGCGTGAATTGCACCTGGGCGGGGGATCGCCCACGTATCTTTCGCCGGACAGTATGCAGCGCTTACTGGAACCCATGCTGGAAAGTTGCCGGGTGAGCGCGGATGTGGAACTGTCGATTGAAGTCGACCCGCGCCGCACCACTTTCGATCAACTTAAAGTACTGGCCGGGCTGGGCTTTCGACGCATCAGTCTGGGGGTGCAGGACTTCGACCCGGAAGTGCAGCGCCTGATCAATCGTAATCAGGATTATGAATGCACCCGGCGGGTAACCGAACAGGCACGGGAGTTAGGCTATCATTCCATCAATTATGATTTGATATACGGCCTGCCGCGTCAGGATGAACGTACCATGCGCGATACAATCGAAAAGACAATCGCCCTGCGTCCCGATCGGCTGGCGTTTTACAGTTACGCGCACGTACCCTGGATTAAAGCGGCCCAGCGTCTGTTTACCGAAGCCGATTTACCCTCCGGTGAAGAGAAGCGCAATCTGTATGAGGTCGGTCGGCAAATGTTCGCGAGTGCCGATTATCAGGAGATTGGAATGGATCACTTTGCGCTCAGGACCGACGGGCTGTGGAAAGCGGTGGAAGCCGGTACGTTGCATCGCAACTTTATGGGCTATACCACTCAGAATACGAACTTGATGCTGGGACTCGGCGTGAGTTCCATTTCGGATAGCTGGGATTGTTTTCATCAAAATGAAAAGGTAACCAAAAAATATCAAAAGATGATCGGTGAAGGACAACTACCTACCTTCCGCGGTCATATGCTCAGTCCCGAAGATTTACGCGTGCGTCGATTGATTCTGGATGTGGCCACCACCTGGCGCGTGAAATTGCCTGCGGATCTGTCGGCCGATGTGCGCGCCTATCTGTCCGAAATGGAAGCGGACAATCTGATTGTTTTCGAAGGCGATCAAATGCGAGTTACGGATGTGGGTCGTCCCTTCCTTCGTAACATCTGCATGGGGCTTGATTTGCGCTTTCGTCGCAATAAGCCCGACACGAAGGTGTTTTCGCAATCAATTTAGCTCGCCCGGTTTGCGCGCTTCTGAATACTGATTTCCAGCGGGAACAGTTTGCGCCGTGAACACGGGCCGTCCATGGCCCGAGTCCCCGGGGTTTACCTCCTGTAAACTTACGCAAACTGTTTCCGCTGGATATCCACAACATACGCGCAAACGGACTCACTA
Source organism: Leptospiraceae bacterium (assembly GCA_020441025.1). Taxonomy (GTDB): domain Bacteria; phylum Spirochaetota; class Leptospiria; order Leptospirales; family Leptonemataceae; genus JAGRMX01. The sequence goes on along the minus strand of JAGRMX010000092.1, from coordinate 379 downwards.
TAAATGCGCGTTGTTGGTTTAGGTGCTTCGGTGCGCGGCTAAAAATTCGTTTTTAATTATTTTCATTGCGATTTTCTGGCGCGGGTTTTTCCGTATTCGTAATATAATCTTCTTTTACGGTTCGAAATCGTTTATAAATAACTGTTAACTTACTGCGAGCGAGTGTTTAAGCGATTCCGCACCGACCCCAGAGCGTACTTCGCGTATAGAATCGCACTCAGAATAATGATCAGATCGGCAATAGGGCCGAAGATGCCCGCTTCCGGTCCGAATGCGCCGCCGGTCAGCCAGGCGGGACCATGTTGCTGTATGGATATAATCGTAACGTCCATAAAGCGCGTGCCGCTGACCGGGAATCCGAATACCTGTCCTTGAAAAA
>JAGRMX010000091.1 GCA_020441025.1 Leptospiraceae bacterium | reverse complement strand
CGATAATAACAACGGTACCGGTAACGAATCCGCTTCCGGTGGCAACAACGGTACCGGTAACGAATCCGCTTCCGGTGGCAACAACGGTACCGGTAACGAATCCGCTTCCGGTGGCAACAGCGGTTCAGGTAACGATTCCGCTTCCGGTGGCAACAGCGGTTCAGATAACGATTCCGCTTCCGGTGGCAACAGCGGTTCAGAAAACGATTCCGCTTCCGGTGGCAACAGCGGTTCAGAAAACGATTCGGCTTCCGATGACGATCATGAATCCGATGATGAAGAAGGTTACGCCACTCTGGTTAATTGCAAGCAGCGCTCTTATGATCTGGATTCTTCGCAAGGTAAATGGTATTCCGATCCGGGTAAGGGCAATGCCGGACCGGAGGGCATCTACACTTACTGGCAGCGTCAACCGCTGACTCTGCGGGTAAAAGGGAACTGCGCTTCCGGTTGGTTTGAAATGGAAGTGAAAGCGCGCAACATTCACGGGCCGCTGCCGGAGTTCTACAAAGAATTCAGCATCGACGTGACCAATCAAACGGACAACATCCGTCACGGTACGTTGCTGATCGACGCTTCCGACACCGGATACAAAACCGGCTCTCTGTATGTTTATCTGGGCAAAGGCGACAGCGACATTGCGTTGGATTGGACTAACGACGCTTACAAAAAAGACGAGTATGACGCCAACTTACAGATTCACAGCATCAAACTGAAGCCGGTAAAGGGCGATTTTGCGCACTCGGGCAGTCAGCGTCAGGGTTACCAGAGTTGTAAAACCGAAGGACGATTCTTCTACGATGAAAGCGCCGGGACTGCGCGGACATACTGGGCCAATCAAACCATCGCTTATTGCTTCGATGATCTGGAACCGGGCAAATATGAGGTTTCTCTGGAAGCGCGCAATTACGGCGCGGCCGGATTGCCCGACAACTATGAGTATTTCAAAGTTGTCATTGCTGCCGACGGCGTGGCCCAGGAAGTGATGGTCCCCGCAAGCGATGATAAATTCGAAACCGGCCTCACGATGCTGGACCTGCGCGGCGGCGACATTGTCGTGGGCGTTACCTGGACCAATGATCGCTACAAAGAAGGCGAGTTCGACGCCAACATTGAAATCAAGTCGATTCAATTGCAGAGAGTGGGCGCTTCCGAACGTTCCGGCTTGACCGCTTATCTGGGTCAGGGCAACTGGAATCTTTCGATTCTGATCGGCACAATTGTGGTCGCTCTGTTGGGTCTGGGCATAGTGCAGTATTTGCGGCGCCGACAGGCCGCCTGATCCGACCCGGATTTCATAGTGAGCTGATATTTCAGCAGCGTGATCCACCCGGTCGTAAGACCGGATTAAGAAAGGCTCGCCGATAACGGCGGGCTTTTTTTTGCGCTGACGATGAGCCGCCGTCATTTAGTTTTGTTCCGACCTCGCACCGGAAAGGCACCCATGCAATCATACCTGCCGATACTCATCGACCTGCTGGTCTCAACCGTTACGCTGATCGTCTTTTTCTTTTTCTATGTCCGCAATTTTACTTTTCCGCGCCCGTACATCATACAAACCCGCGCGTTTTTCCTGGGATTATTGACCGGCTCTTTGACATTATTCGTTCAATCCGTTCTGCCCGAATCGGACAGTCGCGCGTATCGGGCGCTGGTGCACGCCGCTTTTATAGAAGAAGCCACACGGGCCGTATTCATTTATGTCCGGGCGCGCATGAGTTCGGATCGTTTTTCACTGATGGAAGGCATCTTTGACGGCATATTAATTGGATTGGGATTTGCATTCGCGGAAAACCTGCACTACGGCTACAATTATTCGGGCGTCATCATCATCCTGCGTTCCATCACCAGCGTGCCCCTGCATGTGTTCGCGTCCGGCATCATGGCGTACTATTTTTCTTACGGACATCTATGTCGTTCGCAAATGCGTCCGGCAACCGGCGATGAAAATGATCGACGCTCCGGCGTCGCCGGCCGCCGGATTCGAGGCTATCGCCTGCGTCGTGCGGGATTGTATCTACATGGTTTTGTACTTGCCTGGATAATTCATGGTATGTACGATCTGGCTTTTCTGAGCGGCGGTCGCTATGTGTACCTGATTCCATTTATCCTTATCGCGGCATTCTTTTTTCTGGAGTACCTGATTGCCCACGCCCGTTTGATTTTTCCAAAGAATGTTCTCTTGATGATCGGTGTTAACGCGGACGACGTGGACATACTATTACAACAACAGGAATATGAACAATGGATCGAGCGCGAACAGAAAGAAATCACCCGACCACATTTGATCCTGTCCAACTGGCGATTCTGGAACGTGGTGATCGGGGCATTGTTTCTCATTCTGGCCCTTGCCGCCATGGGCGCGTACGTTTTATTTCCTGAAATTTACAAACTCCTGCGCATACCCGGAACCATTCTGATTTCTCTGTTCGGCGTATTTCCGGCCACCCTCGGAATCATCATTCTGGTTTCCGATAACCTCAATTATCTGTTCTTACGCGATTGGATGATCCGCATGCCGTTGACCGCTTCGGCGCAGGTCTACGGCCCCGATGTGCCGTCTTCCGCTCACCTGGTGCTGGATATCCAATCGACGGGCGTGTTCTTAAACGGCGACGATGCCTACCGCCAGGACCAGGTATTGCGATTGCGTTTCCAGCGACCCGGACGCCATCGGCAGGCCGAAGTCAACGGCCGGATTGTCTGGAGCAATCGTTACAATCGGACTCTGCCGGTCGGCCATATTTGTCGGTTTGAAAATCGCGGTTTGCGTTTTTCGTTCTTTCGGTGGCGATTTCGCATTTCCGGAGTCCTGCGCCGCATCCGCATGACGGTTGAAATGATTCGCACCGGGTCGGATACGGTTCGAATTGACAGTATCAGCCGTTCATAATACAAAAAAATGAACGAGTTTTCGGACCGTTCGACTAATTTCTGGCGGCATTCGATTTCAAGCGGCACACATATAGACTTACCGGACCAATCACATGAAACTCAGAATTTCCACCCGTATTGTTTCTTTGTTCTCCATCATTCTGCTGGCGGCTTGCACTCAGATCATTCGTGATTCGCGTCAAGCCGATTACACCACCACCGGGGCGGATGACGCGCCCCAATATGAACGGTCCGAAGATTACGAAGAGTACATGGAGGAAGCTTCCGGAGTCAGCGACGGCCAATCCACCAATCGAGATCGACGTAATATCCAGGACGCGTCCGTTGCGCAGGACGAGTCGGAATCCAAAGCGGCGGTCGATGGGCATCAATCGGAAGGGGATACTTCCATTGAACCCGCCGAACATTTACGATCGGAAGAATCTCCCGCCGTTCGGGCGCCCGAGTTGTTGGCCCGGGTAGGCGATCAAAACCGTAAACCATTGCCGCTGCGTTCACATGACATTGCGATTGTGGTAGCCGGACATCGGGTGCGCGTGGTACAGGACCTGGTTTTTGAAAACATACACGCAAACAATCTCTCCGGCGAATTGATGCTGGAGTTACCCGACGGCGCTACTCCCTGTTATCTGGGAATGTTTCAGGGCAATGGCATGACTGCCGACGCATCGGACGCGACACAGCGCGCGCTATTTGCGCTGGAACCATTACCCGCATCCGCTATTTTGAACGAACAAATCGATTTGCCGGCTGCATACAATGCTCCGGACAACACTGCATTGAACTGGGGCGAATTGCGTCCGGCGCGTATGGTTGCCGCCGTTCAGGGTCGGCAGGTGTATGAAAGCGTAACCCGGCAACGCATCGATCCGGCGCTGGCCGAATGGGCGGGAGCCAATAAATTCTCTACGCGCATTTTTCCCATTCCGGCCAACAGTTACAAACGCGTGGTTGTAGCTTATGATCGTCCCCTGCGCTTTGATGAAGTGGTGCGCTACTACCCGCCGATTCCGGATAACCGCCAGGCGCCCACACGTATTACCATTCACTCGCTCGGAGATAATTGGAGTGAATCCATATTTCAAATTGAAGGTCAGACCATTGCGGCGCGCACAACGGATACGGGATTAAGCTGGTCGCATACCATCCAATCGCGTTCGGCCACCACCAATTCGGAAAATCAGCAGGGCAACCAGAACACACGACCATTGTGGTACGCAAAGGCGCGCTCGGCCGATTTACAGATCCTGGCCGGCAGTGACGCCAGTCTGCCGGGCAAACTGGTCCACCTGCGCTATCGCGTTCCGGAAGATCGGACCGACAACCGACAACGCAACACCGGTAACGCGGTTTTTCTACTGGACGTTAGCCAATCGACCCGCACGAACACATTTCAAAATTCCCTGCGCATGTTGCGTACCATCCTGGAAAACGACGATTCGATTTCCGAGTTCGCCGTGATCGTTTTTGATGTGCGCGCTCAGGATCTTTCCACCGGATGGACGGCCAATGAAGCGGCGACGCGCAACGCATTGTTTCAAAAAATCGAAGCGATCAAACTGGAAGGCGCAACGAACGTCACCGCGGCGCTCGATTTGTTAAACAACACCGTCGCGTATCGAAATGCGCAGAGTTTCTTTCTATTGAGTGACGGTCAGATTACCTGGGAGGAAGATCGCACCGCGCATTTACAGGCGCGCTACGCGCAACTACTGGCGAAACCCTGGTTCTGTTATTCATACGGCAATCAATCCGTCAATCGCGGACTGTTCTACATGCTCACGCGATCCGGTGGTCGCATCATTCATGTGGCCGACGGTCAATCACTGGCCGCTCCCGCCGGGGCGCATCGTTCCGGCGGCATGCGCATGGAGTCTATTACCGTCGGCGATACGGTGATGGACTACACGATAGCGGGCGACCCGGGCCAGGTGTATGCCGGTCAGACTCTGGAAATGGCCCTGCGATTGAAACCCGACAGCGATAACTTTCAAATGAATCTGCAACTGGAAACGGGACCGCTGGTCATTAAAGGTTCGGTGCAGGATAGTCCCGCCGTACTCAATCAATTAGCCGGTCGCGCCTGGGCCGGGCTGTACGTGGATCGATTGCTGGAATGGGAAGACGGTGCGGCGGATGAAGTGGCGTTGGCGCTTTCGCAACACTTCGCCCTTTCGAATCGACTGGCGTCTTTCATTATTCTGGAAACCGACGCCGAGTACAAATTGTACGCCATCGAAGCCAATCGCGTGGATCTGGACGCGCTGCATTCCGCCGCTCAGTCGCGGGCCCGCGATTCCGAAGCCAACATTGCCCGCTACGAAACCATACCCGCAGAAGCGCTGGAATTGATCGCGGCGTTGCGTAAATCGGAAGCTTCGCGTGTATGGCAAACAACGCCGGCACCGGGCATGAACAACGGCCTCGGCATCCAGGGTAATTACAATGAAAAAGAACTGGAGAGCATTGCGTCCGCCGCGCGGCGATTGCGCGAACAAAACGAAAACGGAGCGGCGTTGCGCGTGCTTTCCACCGTAGTGGAATTGCGTCCCCGGGACGATCGCGCTCTGCGCATGGTGGGCTTTCTGTTAATGGAGTGGAATATGTATACCGAGGCCGCGCACATCTTCGCGCGCTCCCGTCAGAATCGACCTTTTGAGGGTCAGAATTATTTGCTTGAAAGCATGGCGTTGATCAGCGCCGGTCGTCCGGCCGATGCCGCCATTCGTCTGGAAATTGCATTGAAACATGACGGCCGCATGAACGAATACATTGTGCCCATCGCCCGTAAACTGTACGCCGATCTGTTGTTCGCAATTCAGAGCCATAACGCCGATTCCATCGCCGCCGATCTGGCACAAAAACGTGCGCAGGCTCTGGGCCTGACCGAAAACACCGCACAGGGTCGCCTGTTGTTGTTCTGGAACATGGATGATTCGGATATGGATCTGCATGTGCGCGAGCCGGATGGATTCGAAGTGTACTATGAGAAACCGGAATCGCCCGCAGGCGGAAAACTGTTCTGGGATAACACCGCCGGGCTGGGTCCTGAATTGTACGAAATCGCCGCCTTCCCCACGGATAGTATGAAAGTGATGGCCAACTATTACGGCGCTCAATCGGTTGAAGGCCGCGCGCCCGCCACAACATTGCTGGGCGCATTTCGAAGCAATGCCAACGGCATTCAGGTACGCTGGTACAGTCAGATCCTGGAAGCCAGCGGCGAACAAAAAAAAGTTACCATTATTTCCAGCTGGAAATAAAATCAACATTTCAGTCCGTTTGCTGTGCATGATGTCCTCAGGAATGTTTCATGCACAACAATTTAATTCAGAACGGATGGTATGAAAAAATCTGTCGCACGGTAATCACGGGGATTCCAGCATGCATGTATCCAGCTCAGGCCGATCAAATTCATTCAATAAATTTTCTAAACTTTTCTTCTCCGCACATTTGCGATTGAAGTTACCGGTTGCGCTCGGTACGTTGCTTTTGTTTGCCGCGCTGCATGCGGCGCATGCGCAATCCACGCCGAGTTTACAGGGCAACACCGACATTCAATTCAAGCGTCTTGCGGTAACTCTGCCCGGCAACTGGCAAGCACAGGAACAGGCGGAAATAATGACCGCCCGTACAAATCAATTGCCCAATTCGGCTCTCTTGTTCGTAGGTCCGTCCGATTTGCGGACCTGGACCATTACCGGTTACCTGGAACATGGAATTCAGGGCATGGAACGGCAGGAGAATCGACAGTTGGTCAAAGCCTTTCCGGAAAAGGTGCGCGAAGGGCTGACACCTGAGGGCGTGGGCTTCGCATTTCAAAGTCGGGTGACGCGCGGGGCGCAGAATGATGTGCGCTACAGCGCATTCTATGCTTTTGCGACCGGAGCACGATTTCAAACCATAGTGGCCATGTCCGGTAATCCGGATGAATTTAAAATTTTACTATCGGAACTGGGAACGGCGTTCAATCAAATTGCGGTTCGACTGGATACGCGTCGGGTAAACCCGTCCACCGGCGTCACGCATTCCTTTTTTAATTACAGCCTGAAGCAACCGGCGGACTGGAAGCGCGTCGATCCGCCGTACGCCAACCTATCCGTGTATCAGGTACCGCGTTTACCGGGCAGCAACTATGTTTTTGGTGATACAAATCATTTTGTGGTGGAATATGAATTGCAGCCCGGTGTGCCGGTCAGTCCGATTGCGGCCCTGGAATCTTTTTTAACCAAACGCTCCACTCTCTATTACAAGAGCTGGCACAGTGAAGAGGACGCGCTACGCATAGCCGGTATTACCGAAATGCAATTGTCCGACGGCCGCACATTAACCGGCCTGGCACTGCAACAAACCAACGACGATCGCTTTTATCTGGGCGCCTGGATGTTGAGCGGTCCCGGTTATTCCCTGATCATCGCATCCGGATTTAAACTCTTTCGATACGATTTGATAAAACGCAACAGCACGGCGGCGGTAGAACACCAGGCCTGGTACGCATTTTACAATAATCTGCCGTCCCTGGCCGCTTCGGTAAGCTGGGACAATCGTAACCTGCGGCGAAACGAACAGGCGGAAGCGACGCTTTTGCAGCAGAGACAGTTTCGCTATCATCGCGAAACCAACATTACGGGTTCTTCTATTTCCGTCTTCAGCAGCAATCGGATTTCGTGGAATTTTTTACCGGAGAATCGGGTAGAATATGAAATGGATAAATTCAGTTCATTTAATGATTATGAATTCAACGCCAATACCGGACAGATCGACACATCGTCCGGGTACCTGACCGGTGAACAACAGGGCCGTGACAGCATTTTTCAAGTCTGGAATAAGGATGGGCGCGATTACATTGTCGTAATTCGACCCGCCGGCGTGGCTACTTTTCATCCCCTGACACTGCGACCGCAATTCACCATTGACGGCTTCCAGCATGGTTGCTGTCGGTAGATCTTCGGTTGAGGTTGAATTGACGACCCTGTCAGATATATTCTGTAAACGAATTAATTTATGCGATTGGTATTCTGGTTTTAAACATCAAGTGTAATTAATTCAAAGATTTGAAGCATTTTATTATTTAATTCCGGAACTCTCAAAATATGTTTTATTCCGGCCGGGAGTAATCGACTTTTGTTTTACCAAAAACCTTTTCGATAATTTTTTCTCTTCTCTGCAATTCGTCTTCTTCGGGATCTATCTGATCACTATAAATCAAATCCATGCTGATTTTATCTTTATTTACCTGGAAGCACATAATAGACCAGGATTTCTTTCCAGTCCATTTTTCCCAATTTTTCCAGAGCTGATAAGCTAAATCCTGTAATTCGGTTGTCGTATACTTATATCGCGCTTTATTTTTGTTTTCCTGGCAGAAGAGGTCAGCTGATATTACGCCTTCGTCAATCTCTCCAATCAACAATATCTTTCCTGAATTATTCCCGGCTAAACGTAAAACCTCCGCACCTATCAGTTGATATAAATGTTCCATTTGAGAATTCATTTTACTCCCTACGTTACCGCAGCCCTTCCTCATTTCTGAATGTAGTCTGACGTCTCACACCATCAATTTTGTATCAAACCTCAATAGACTCAGGTGAAAACAAAGGCAACAGACAACCGAGCCAACAAAATAAAAACGCTCTAATCAGGCATGCAATTCGGGATTAAAACAACTTAAAAACGTTGCATAATTTTTTCCAACCAGAAACATGCATCTACATCGAATCATTTGATTCTTTTTTCTATTTCCTTCATTTCATTTTTCGTGCACCTATGCACTCCAATAAAGCCGGGTTTTTCTTTTAGTTTATTCAAAGAAATTAAAACCCTCGCTTTTAGTTCTTTATCGAGCTTACCCTGAACAACAGCTCCAGGGACACCATTGATGACATTTGCCACAGCTCCTCGCCAGAGATCCACCCCTCCTGAAAAATTTTCATCGATTTCGCTTCCCAACCCCTCGAGCGCATGCACCGCAAATTTTACATCACTATCATCAAATTCTACAACGGAAACAAGGTTGAGCATTAAAAAATACGACTCCCTGCCGTCATTTCCAAGTCGACTGATGCCCCTATCGGGATATGACAGGTAGTTAATTGCGGCATTTATTCTTTGCCGATCCTTTTCCGAGTCTAATGACTTTGATTTTTTTCTGAGATGCTCAATGGCACTACTCATTTTTAGCTTAACTGATACTTGTGCCGCAGCCTTTATCAATCCTGGATCGTCTGATTCTAAAGCGCGATAAATTAATGGAAAATAATGCTCATTCCCAAACTCAGCCACAGCAAATATATGTTCTACACTCAGTCCTGAGCTGCAATCATTTAACCTATCATCTAAATCATTCAGAACAATCCTAACAAATACATTATTCTGATTTGGAACCTGCACAGATTTTTTCATTTCAACTCTTTCCGAAATCTAGTTTATCACTGATATAGATAAGGAGCAAAATCAGCCACGAATAGTCACGGATTTCATCAAGGACGCGGATAGCCCGGGCCGAATCGCTCAGATCATCGAGATTCTCGATCGTCTTTATTTTGCCTACTGGCACTACCGAAAGCAATACTTCCGGTACCAGATACCAGCCCATCGCCTTGAGCTTATTGCGTGCTCGTTGCCCTTCCGGTCCATCAAGCTCCGCCTGCTCTTTTAAATCGTAATAGTCGGCCAGCTTCTCCGCCAGAGCGAGGACCACTCCTTCCGTGCGCCCAATCATGTCGAACAAAACGAAACAGATAAAGCGCCGGTCGCCAGACTCAAGCACACTTTTTATGTAGTGCGTGTCATGGCCGAACGTCTGGCAATTGCCGAGTATTGCCTGAAACACATGCCGTCCCGGGAAACCTACCGTGACATCGTCGAGGAATGGGCTGATGGCCAGCAGAGCGAGGTGTATCCGTAATATGGGTTCCTGAAAAGGGCCGTGCAAGTGTTTTTCGAGTTTTTTGTAATCATCTTAATATTCTATCTGAATCGTGGGTTGTACTTTCGCAGTCTGTTGCTCGAAGTGCAATTGCGGACCATTGCCCGTTGCTTTAGTATGCGTATTCGATTCACAGAGAATTTTCGGCGTGTTTGGATCTGGGCCTGCCGTCTGGTTCCGAACTTATGGAATTCCGTCTGTATTTTGATGAAATCCGCGACTGTTCTGGACCGGCAGAACCGGCGTTACAAAGACTACTGGACTTTTATCAGCAACCCGTCAAAGCAATCGGGTAGACCGCCGGAACCTTTATGGGTACGAATGTTAATCGTACGTCTCGCGAAAGAATATCAGCTCGGGGATGCTTCGCGGATTACAGGCACTATCAAAAATCTGCATGGCTACGAAGTTCATCGGGATACCGTCCGCAAATACATGCCCGGATCTGACCCCGATCCACGTAAGACCATCGGCTGGCGTACTTTCTTGAAGTTAAACATGCCCGGACGGTCGCCATAAATTTCTTC
>JAGRMX010000090.1 GCA_020441025.1 Leptospiraceae bacterium | reverse complement strand
GATTCGAGGTATCGGCAGACGGCTTGAGCGACGAAATGGAACTGGCCTATCAGGCTCTATTGCAACTGGGTTATCGTGATAAAGAGGCTCGCACTGTTCTGGAGCGCCTGGAAATGGATATGCAACAGGAAGGAACCGACATAAAAAAATTATCCGCAGCGGACCTGATCGCGGCCGCCCTGCGTCGCATGTAAAGTCGTCGCCAGAATCGGGCAATTCAGGTGACGGAAACGGTTTTACGTACCGCTCTTGAACCTGCAATCCTGTTTCGCAATTGAGTCCTATCGGGAGGATAATCGGCACTTATTTTGCTTGCGAATCCCGTTCATTCTAAGTATAATAGGGCCAGAGAGATGGCGTGGAATACCATCGGTGTAGGACATCGAGCATACACCCGCCATCCGGGGAGTGAGTATGTTACGGGAAATCAACATTGGCGCCCGCAGCAATGAAGGCGCACGACAGCTTACTCAGAGCGCCATTCAGTCAGAGATGCGCCCGCAACCCACCCAATTGCTGAGCGAATCGGACCAGGCCCGCCAACCGGATACGGATTTGCGGGTGGCCGGGGTAAAGAGCGGCCAGAGTGTGCTGGACAACTTTCAAATCGATTTACGGGCCTGACAATTGCGCTTTCTTATACTGGTTACCGCCATCCTGGCGGTCGGTTATAGCTACGTTGGTCTCCGTTTCATACAACCGTTGCCCTTGCAGACCGTCTGGAAGGCTCTGCTATGGTTGGTGCTGCTCACCTGTTTGATTTTACCGGGACTGTCTTTTTATCTGCATTGGAAGTTTCCGCAGGCTCGCTGGACGGACGCTTTTTTCTGGGTGAGCTATAGCAGTTTCGGGTTGCTATGCGTTCTGGCGGCCTTTGTTTTCATACGTGATATGGGCTGGCTGGCCTGGCGTGGGTTTGCGTTTTTGCAACCGCAGCATGAGGTGGATGCCGGACGGCGATTGTTTCTTTTAAACGGCAGCAACGCACTGGTGGCCGGAGCGGGGGCCCTGTACAGTTTCTATGGCTTTTTACAGGCCAGGCGTACGGCCCGGGTGCGCAATATAGAATTAAAAATTCCCGACCTTGCGCCGGACCTGGATGGATTGCGTATCGTTCAGATTACCGATTTGCACGTGGGCAGTACCATCAAAAGCGATTACATTCGGCCTATTGTCGAACGGGTGAACGCGCTGGAACCGGATCTGGTGGCCGTTACCGGCGACCTGGTGGATGGCAGTGTGCCGCGCTTATTGGAAGATGTACGTCCGTTAAGTTTTATTCAGTCGAAGTTTGGCACATTTTTTGTAACCGGCAATCATGAGTACTATTCGGGAGCGCGGGCCTGGATGAAGGCTTTGCGTGGACTGGGAATGCATGTACTGGCCAATGAACACCGTGTCATCCAGAAGGGCGCGGCGCGACTGCTGTTGGCCGGAGTAAACGATTATGATGCCGGTAAAGTCATTCCGGAACATGCCAGCGATCCGGTTGCAGCTCTGAGCGGCGCGCCGCCGGTAGATTATCGCATATTGCTGGCGCACCAACCGCGCAGTATTGTCGCGGCGGCGCAGGCCGGCTTTGATTTGCAGTTGAGCGGACATACACACGGCGGACAGTTTTTTCCTGGAAATCTCCTGGTTTATCTCTTTCAACCGTACGTGGAAGGATTGCATCGGCATGACAATACCTGGATCTATGTGAATCCGGGTACCGGCTACTGGGGGCCGCCATTAAGATTGGGAACCACTTCCGAAATCACGCTATTGACTCTCAAGCGCGCTTAAAACATCTAATATATTATTGCGCCAAACATCATTCGGATTCCGATTCCGATTCCGATTCCGATTCGATATATTCGAACCCTCAGCGTAAGATTTCAAAGGTCACACGACGATTGGCCTGCCGGCCCGCCAGAGTCGCGTTGTCCTGTGCCGGTTGTTCACTACCGCGTCCGGCTACCTGCAACCGATCGGCCGCAATTCCGCGCTCAATCAAATAAGCTCGTACCTGCCGGGCACGTTCCAGCGATTTGCGTTGATTGACCGCTTCGGTTCCGATGTTACAGGTATGTCCCACAACGCGAATATGCACGTCGGCATGCTTGCTGAGTATTTGCTGCAGCGATTGGGTAGTAGCGTTCAAACGAGATGCGGGTATGCGGGCTTCATTGAAGGGATACGGTACGCGGGTCTGTGTGATTGCATGGCGTTCCGCTTCACTCAGTTCGGTGCCGCTTTGATTTCGTTCCGCCGCGTTCTGAGCGGATTGTTCGTTCCCCGACGGATGGGCATCGGATACTTCCGAATCAACCGATTCCATTACAGCGGAATGCTCCGGACCGGTAGCGTCCTGATTCAACGCGGCTTCGTTCTGATCGAATGCGTTTTGATGAGAAGCGTTACCATTCGAGCAGGCATACTGGCGTATAAAAAAGAAAATCAGCACTATGATCAGCAGTACAATCGCGATCTTCCACCATGCTATCCCTCCGGAAGACGATTGTTGTTCATTTTCTTCCGCCAGATGCCCGGCGCCGGTTGCCGCGAATGTGTCCCCGGTTTGCCAGTTGGATTGGGCTCCACCCGGGTGGTAGATATCGGCCTGGCCGGTGTTGCCGGTTTCGGTGCTAACAACGCCCGATCCGGATTTAGATGCGGTGCGCGCCGATTTTTTGGTCGTGCGCTTTTTTTTGCCGGCTGAATCGGTTGAAGCACGCTTTGATTTACTGGAATGTGCCGAGCGGCGAGCGGCCTGGCTGCGAATTTGCTGACGAAACCATTTATCCGCGGCGGGAGTGAAATCGTAGTGATCGCGAATATAGTGCATGGTAGCTTTTTCAATATCCGTGTAATCGTCCGCATCCTGTACGGCTTGCAGCAGTGCGCGTGCGTCTTGAATGGAAATGCGTCCATCGCCCTGACCCTGCACGGCCTGATCGGCCAGTTCGATCAGTTCCCGGTCGTAGTTTTTACCCTTGATGCGCTTATAGTAACTCTTGCTCATGTTCGCTCCATCGGCCCGGAATGGGGACACATTCTAAAACAAGGGCCGGATAGCCGGCCATAGGCTCAATCAAAAAAGAAGTCCATTTAAACGCGCTCGGATCGACCTGCTTATACCGGCACATTCAATTAAGAATAAAGCCGGCATTGTCCTGAAAACTCATCGAAAAGCTATGAGTCCAAGAGGTATGTACTGAGTCCTACATTGTATGGAATTTGCCGGGAAAGGCTTTGTCGGGATAGAAGCGCAGGGGAATAGAGCAAAAACTTTGCGACAATGGCGGAGTCGATCGCGGAGTCTCGAAACCCCGCGATCGGAGAAATTGATACAGCTCGATCTCAGTTGGTCTCTATGCTATCGGGGCAATCGCGCTTAAATGTAGTAGTGATGGTAAAGTCGACATCCGGCCAGAGTTTGCTGGCTCCGTCTTCGCCGGTGTGCTTCTCACTGCACACTTCGTTCAATTTTTGCACCGACTCCTGCGCATTGAAATCGTTCACATCGATGTTGCCACTGACTTTCATCTGGCTGACACCGCTCATTTCAACGGTTACGGGGATATCCTTCTCGACTCCGTTCATCAGGATGGTTACGACCCCTTCGTCGGCTCCCGCCGATTTTACGCTGCCTTCAATGGTGCCGGTGTTTTCCATTAATCCAAAGTAACTGCCGGCGATTTTGGCGTCTCGCTCGGGATTGTCCGAATTTACGGTGGGTCCCTGAATGCTGAACTTCAGGTTCCGGACGGCCGCTTGCGGGGAAGTGGCATCGGCTTCGGTTCCGGAAACCTGATACTCGTCGAACGTTCCGCCCACGCCCACACGATCGGTAAACTTAAAAGCGGTCCATTTTAACTCGGTGGTAGCCGGATCGTAGGTATACTGGCATCCATCGGCCAGTACATCCGTGGGCGGCTGTTCACCACAATGTACGACCAGCGGCAGTACAGACAGAATAACAGGTAATAATAGGCTATTGGTAAGTTTGTTCATATATATGAAATACATAAAAAGGACGTCGGTCGTCAAGTTTTTGCGAAATATGGTCGTAGCGATCTTTCCAGTTCCCTTAGATTTTCAAGTAGATAACGCTCGTAAACACCCCGGGCTCGCTCGGGGCTCAAGCGGGCCGCATTGCGTCGCACATAAATCCCGGCTCGACGACTGAGTATGCGCAGTGCGGGATAATGTTCGAAAAATTTTTCCGCGCGCTGTTTCAGCTCAACCTGCCTTGAGTCATCATCTTCACTGAGAAAGCGATTCAAATCGCTATACAGGCGTTCGTTGACGGTATGCCGAAAAACCGGGTGAGCAGGGCGCGCATTTGCAAAACGGGCCAGCAGATTCGTTTGCAATGGCAGATCCAGTTGTTCGATCGTTCGCCGTTCGATACCCTGAATACGGGCGCCGCCCCGGGTTAGATTGAACACGCTATTTCGGACACCGGGTATGGACTCTTCGAACCACTGACGATACAAATTTAAAACATAATCGGTCAATACCGGTCGCCCGGCCAATCCCTCCGTCAACATGGTTTCGCGTTTATGCACAATGCGTTGAATAATCGTACTCAAACTGTTGGTACGATGAACGGTGGTCAACCAACGACGGGTATGATGCGTGCCCGGCGAATGAATCATGCGACCGGTGTAAGCCAGATCCTGTCCAATCAACAAAATGGGATCGCAGCCCAATGTGCGCAGCAAATCGAACGCGCTGGTGGCTACCGATCCGCCGGATTGTATCGAACCGATGGGACCATGTATCAGTTCGGCGTGTTCACTGCCCGGTGTCGCTTCACGTCGCAGGGCACCATCGCCGGTCGGAATCAAACGAGCCGTGGTGGAAAAAATCAAGGCCCGGTGTGGAATGTGCCGCAGCACGGCCGGATGAGTTACCAGGTCGGCAAATAACAGACACTCCTTGAAAATCGGATCGCTTTGAAAATGAAACAGAGTATGTTTCTGCGCGTCCAGAGTCATGATGGCGTGGGGCAGAATGCCGGCGGTTGCCATCACCCGGGCGGCGGTATCACAGGCCAGCAAAAAGGCGCGTTCTTTTAAGTACGCCAGGTCCGCCAGACTTTCGCGTAATGAAGGCCCCGCCGCCACGACCACCCCCGGCACATTTTGCAAAACATTCTCCCAGTGGCGGGTGGTGTACACCGATGCGTGCGGATCATTCCGATCGGGCAACAGGCGTGAATTAATGATGATGTTTCGCACCCACACTTTTTCAAATTCAAAGCGCGTGAGCATATCGGACATGCGCGCGCGCAGAATGTTGCGCACAATGGTTTCCACCCGTGTATAAAAATCCGGGTCCAGTTTCATGGAGGGACTGTGCTGGATGATTCGGATGCCTTTAAATCGTTCCGCCGGTAACGATTCCAGGTACGTTCGCAACGCTTCCATGGAGTCATCGCCGCAAAACAGGTGACAGCCCGGCCGATCCAGATACCGCCACATACTTTCAAAGGAGCGCGCCAGCAGCATCCCCGCATCCAGAGAAGCATCCGTCGCCAGACAAATCTGGCCGTCGTGTAAAACGGGTAACAACGCATCCAGTACGGCCGGATTTCCCAACCCCAGAATTAAAATGATTTCGGTTCCGGTCCATTGCGCGGCATCGGCCGGTATCAAACGCTGCGCTTCACGGGTGGGATCGTACTTCGAAGCCAGCGGTCGATGGCCGGCGTCCGTGTGAAGAAGCAGCAGGTCACTGCCATCCCGGGCCTTTTCTTTAGAATAGTTGCCCGTGCGCTGGGGCGGTTGCCATTCCAGATCCTCCCGGGAGGCGGATTTCGATACGCGCTGAGTTGCGGTATTCATTGAAGGGTGGTCCGAACCAATCGACTGCTCTTTGGTATCCGTCATGTTGTTGTAGTACAACTTGAGATACGGTTTGCGTAATAGCAGGCTCTTAAAAAAAGATATCATGGTATTTACCGAACGCAATGCGGATAGTATCGTTCCGAATCGACATTCAATGCAATATTTTGAGCACAGGCTTTCATATATCTCGGCATATCTCGGCTGATTGTATTCTGGTTACTGGATTTGACAGATGCCTATAAAACGGAGATATGTGGTTGAAATGTGGATAACTTTTTGATCGGATAGGGGCATCCTCCGGTTTGATGCCGGAAAAAGGGCTGACCATGAATGGGTCCGATGAGAGCATGGAGCGCGCTTCCCGTAATACGACATAATCAATACACGATCTAAAACACACGTATACCGCGCAACAGCAACGAGGATTTGGAATGAAGGTCAAAAAATTACGCATGGTGGGCTTCAAATCTTTCGCCGATGAGACGGTGATTGATGTGCAGGCAGGCATCACCTGTGTGGTGGGACCGAACGGGTGCGGCAAATCCAATATTCTGGATGCGGTGCGTTGGGTGCTGGGGGAAAAATCGGCCCGGGGGTTGCGCGGCAAGAGCATGGAAGATGTCATCTTTCTGGGTTCGGAGCATCGCAAACAGGCCGGCATGGCGGAAGTGGAAATTTACTTCGATAACCGCGACCGCATGTTGCACTACGAGCAGGACGAGGTGGTGGTAGGTCGCCGATTGTACCTCAGCAGTGCCAGTGAGTATTATTTAAACGGCAAACGCAGTACGCGCCGCGAAATCGAACGCGTGTTCATGGATACCGGTATCGGCAAATCGGCCTATTCCATTATGGAGCAGGGCGGTATTTCGGAAATCCTGAAATCCACGCCCGAGAATCGGCGCAACCTGCTGGATGAAGCCGCCGGAGTCTCTCGTTTTAAGGCCGAGCGCAAGGAAACCATGGATCGCCTGCATGATACGGAGCAGAATCTGCTGCGTCTCGGTGATATCTTAAAAAGTAAACGCGAGGAAATGGAGCACCTCGAACGCCAGGCCCGCAAAACCAGACAATATATAAAACTGAAAGAAGAGCTGGATAACCACGATCGGCGTCTGCGTTATTTGACTTACGGTCAACTGAACGAGCGCAGCCAGAAGGCCGAAGAAAAACTGCAAGCACTCATGCAAAAACGCGATGCCAGTATGGAACGAGTACGCAGCGGCGAAGAGCGTATCGGACAGGTGGAAACCGGCATTCAAGAATTAATGGAAGAAATGCACCGTATCGATCGGGCCTTTCATCAGGATTTGTCCAGTCTGGAATCCATGAACGCCGGCCTCGAGCGTGTGGATGTGGATCGACGCGACCGCAAAGAGAAAGCGGGCGATTTGAAAAAGCGATTTGAAGAAGAAAGCCGCAATCGCAAAGAACTGGAGAAAAAGTATCAGGAATCGCTCCAGTTAGAACTTAACTTAAAGTCGGACATCGAAACGATGAACGAGCGCAATGAAAAAATCAACGAGGTAATGCAGAACCTGCGTAAACAGATTCGTTTTACCATTGATAAAGAAGAAGCCAATCAAAAGTCCATTCAGGAAGGCGAAGATAACCAGGCGCGGCTGCTGGAAGACTTAAAAAACGTTACCCAGGATTTGATTCTGGAACTGGAGCGCAAGAAGCGCGAACTGGAAAGTCGCGAGGACTATCGCACGTCGTTGAAAGAAAACATCATGCAACACCTGCTGGACGGGTCGGACGCGGCGGGTGAAATGGAAACGCTCCTGAAACAAAACGATGTGTCCGGATTAAAGAAGCTGCTTGCACGCATAAAATTTGAAGAGATCATTCAGGATTTTGAACGCTACGAATCCATCGAGCAGGAATTCCGCTCCCTTTTGTTTGATCGTAGCGGTTTGCTCGCGCGCAAAGAGACCCTGGACCGGGAAATGAGCAACATCATCGTTCGTAAGGATGAGCTACAAAAAGAAAACCATCAACTGGCCAATCAACGCAAGGATTATCTGGCCAAACTGGATACCGAAAAGAATCGTAAGGTGGAGCTGGACCTACAAATCCGCGATTATGAAGTACGGCGCGAGTCGTCCCAGGAAGCCCGGGAAGGGTTGCAGAAACAGCTGGAACAGGCCGTGAATCGCTTTAATTATTATGAAGATCAAATGCGGCAAATTGCCAATGAGCAATTGAAACTCGAAGCGGAAGAGAAGGAATTGCGCGAGCGCATCCAGGAAGTGCAACAACGCACACGCAAACAGTCGGGCACTATTGAGGATCTGAAAAAGAAAATCGATAAGCAGCGCGGTGAAATCGAACAGTTACGCGTGCGGGTTCGACGCGACCAGGAAGAAGCCGAGCGCATCCTGCCGGAAATCAGCCAGCAAGAGCGATCGGCGGAACAGATCCGGGTGGCCATCAGCAGCCTGGAGGAAGAGCTGTATAACGATTTTCAAATCAGCATCGGCGAACTGGAAGAAGAGTGTCATAAACTGAAGTTACGCAAGGACCATGAGGAATCGCGTTGTCGCCAGTTGCAGCAGGAGATCAAAGACCTGGGCGCATTTAACGCGCTGGCCATCGAGGAACTGGAGCGAGCGCGGGAATCATTCGAAGAACTGGAAAAACAAAGACAGGATATCGAAGCGGCCCGTAAGAATATTCTCGGGATATTAAAAGACATCGATGAAAAATCGCGCCAGATGTTCCAGGACACTTTCGAAAGGGTGCAGGTGAATTTTGCCGAAATCTTTCAGACACTCTTCGGCGGCGGTCATGCCCGCCTGAGTCTCACCGACGATGGTGACGCGCTCAACAGTGGCGTGGACATTATGGTGCAGCCGCCAGGTAAAAAGAACTCCAGCATTTCCCTGTTATCCGGCGGAGAGCAGAGTATGACCGCCATTGCGTTAATGTTCGCCATCTACCTGGTACGACCGTCGCCCTTCTGTTTTCTGGATGAGATCGACGCCCCGTTGGATGATAACAACGTGAATCGTTTTCTGCGGATGCTTTCCCGGTTTACCCCCAGGACGCAGTTTCTGGTGATTTCACACAACAAGCTCACCATGTCCCATGCGGCTGCCATTTTCGGAGTCACACAGGAAGAAGCCGGCGTCAGCAAACTGGTATCGGTGCGCTTGAAAGAAGAGGCGGTTGTATCGTAATCGCTACGGCAGCGCTCTTTGCTCGCGACCGTCAGATGGGCATGTGGGGGATAACCGCCGGCCCGGGAACCGTAAAACAAAGTAGGATATACACGGGTTGCCGATCAATACTCTCTTGATTGACCAACCACGGCCTTGATTCTGGTTCCGTATGCATTTGCGCGTTCACAAATGGGCCCTGGCGGTTGCGGTCGTTGTATTTGCAGGATTTTATGCATCCGGCCATCCACACCTGCGCGCGGAGACCGAAGATCCGACCGCATCGTCTACCGATGCCCCGTCTGTTATAATGGATGCCGCTCATGATCCGGAGGCGGCACAAATTCCCGAGCAGGAACTTGTGTTCTTCGAAAAAGAACGCAATCTGGTATTGTTGCCACTGGAAAACGCCACGGATGATGCGGATCTGGATTATCTGCGTACCGGATTGATGCGCATTCTGGCGGATCGGTTACAATCTACCCGGTATCTGCGATTGGATCGACCGGAACGACGCCTGGTGGTGGCTCCCCGGGGCGCGGATTGGGAAGACGTGAATGCTTATCGATATTCCAGGGCGATTGTGGCCGATTCGGACCCGACCGCCATTGAACGGATTATTCTGCGGGTGTATGCCCGGGAACTGGATGAACAAACCTTCAACATTCTGCCGTTGGCCGATCCGGCCCGGCAGGCATTTGCGTTAAAAGCGGATTATCTGATTACCGGTAGCATTGAATCCATATCATCGACGGCAAACCGGGTCGCGGAGCAGGGCACGTTGGAAGGCGAGGGGCTGGCGGGAGATTCGGACAAATCTCTGGAAGAGCGCATTCGGGAACAACAACAACAGAATATCGACCGACCGCGTCGTCGAGAAGCCGATCCGGTGCGGGTCCGTCTGCGATTGTATGATGCCGTTACGGCCGAAACGCGTGAGTTTCATTTTGAAGATCGCCCGGCCAATTTATATCGGGCCATCACAACGATTGCCGATGAGATGCAGGCGGCCCTGATCGGTGGTGAGTTGGTTCCGGTAAGCTTTGAAACGCCCGAACCGGGAGCTATGGTTTTTCTGGATGATTTATACCTCGGACGTACTCCTTTGAATACTACCGTGCTGGCCGGTCAATATGCTCTGCGGGTGGCGCAACCGGATCATCATACCGTTCGACGTATGGTGGCCATCAGTGCGCAAACCAATCAGAATTATCTGGTGCGCAATCGGAAGATTGAACGTAGGGCGGGTTTGAAAGTCAGCAGTGATCCGCCCGGCGCGAAAGTGTATTTGAATATGGATTATCTCGGTGAGACACCTCTGGAGCGTACGGATTTGCCGCCCGGATCGCATCGACT
>JAGRMX010000008.1 GCA_020441025.1 Leptospiraceae bacterium | reverse complement strand
GTGTGGTCGGAGAAATCCAGGCGGCGAAAATCAAGAACCCAAACTAGGAGGCACCGTATGACCGGCGGATTCTTACAACGGGAAAAACCTTTTAAACAGCGCGCAAACCGGGCGAGCTTAAATATGAATGCCGCCCGATATTTCGAGCACTACGCCCGATACCAGATCGTTTTCCACAATGAATTCGAGTGTGTGGGCTATCTCGTCCGGTTCACCCAGTCGGCCTATCGGTATCTTTTCTTTCCAGGCTTCAAGGGCCTTTTGATTCATATCCTTCATAACCATTTCGGTGGCGATGAAACCGGGCGCAATACCGGCCACCCGAATTTGAAACTTAGAAAGTTCGCGCGTCCATAGACGGGTCATAGCGGCCACTCCCGCTTTGGCTGCGGAGTAGTTGGTCTGTCCGGGATTCCCGTGCATCGCCACGGATGCGATCGGTACAATCACGCCCCCGTTACCCAGTTCGGCCATGTGGGCCGCCGCTTCGCGTGCCGTTAAAAATACGCCGGTCAGGTTTACATCAATCACCGACTGCCATTGCTCCAGGGACATTTTGCCTTTAATCTTACCGGTGGCCTTGTTAAATCGAATCAACAGTCCGTCGCGCAAAATGCCCGCATTTAATACCGCCACATCCAGGCGGCCATGATCCGTACGAATTTTCTGAAAGAGTTGCTCGACGCTTTCTTCCTGCGCTACGTTACACACAATGCCATGGGCCTGCATGCCCTTGCTCTTCAGGTCATCCACCGCGTTCTGGACGCCGTCCGCATTGATGTCGGTTACTATGCAAATAGCGCCTCTGGCGCCCAGCCGTTCCAGCATGGCTTTACCCAGACCACCGGCGGAACCGGTTACCACGGCAACTTTGTTTTTAATTTCCATGAGATTTCCCCTGTTTCCTGGAATAGAATCTTATGAAGCTCCGCCTGGACCGCTGAGGTTTTCAGGCGGGTGCGATCTTCCACACTGTCCAATCTGATTCGTTCCGTTTAGAGCCAGAAGATGAGAACCGGGTTTATCTGTCGTCAGAACTTCTATGAATTAATTTTCCGTTTTGCCGATCAGAACTAGAGAAGCTTTCCGCGCAATCCGAGCCATGAGATTCGATCACCGTCATATTCGCGACCTGCTGCGCCGGTCGTTGCTCGTAGTGTTGACCGTGGGCTGCATTTTCCAGACGCCCGCTCCGGGGCAGGTGTCGGTAGCGCTGTTGGATGAGCATCTGGCGTTTCCGGAGGGTGAATTTCGCGGACGATTGACGCATGCTCTGCGGGCCTCGGAATCGGACGGTCCTTTTACCGAGGAAGCCCGGTCGCCGACCGATGTGCGGGCCACCGTCTGGGATATTGTGCTGTATGTGCGCGGAACGAATCGACTGTATGAGTTTCACAACCGGGCCAATGGTCTCGTGGCCCGTTATCTGGTTTTAACAGAAGGTCGGCAATTGTGGTACGCCGATGTGCTGCGCAATCGGTTGCGCCGCGTGGAAGGAGTGGCCGAGACCGAATCCCTGCTGGGAACCGCTTTTAGCTTTTATGACCTGGCCGGATTTGGCCTGGAAGGCGATTCGAACGGGGCGCGTGCCGAACCGTACGTGGTGGGGCAGCGCAATTATGCTAAATTAAATATGGAAATGCTGCGCCCTGCGGGCTATGCGCGGATTGTCGCGCTGACCGATCCGGCGGTAAATCAGCGACCTCTACGGCTGGATTATTATAACACCGATCGCATTCTTTATAAGACACTGGCATTTGCGTACAATCGTGAGATCGCCGTGACGCCCGAAAGCGCGGGAACGCTTGCTGTACCGGTGCGCCTGGAAATGGTGGACCTGACGGCGGCGGCGGTATCGCGGCTGGCGTGGTATGAGTATCACGCGGATTTGATACCGGAAGCGGCGGTCTTTGATCCTCGATATCTGATGCCCTGATATGTTGACGCAAACCGTTCGACTCTTTCTGGATAGTTTCGGTCGCAGTGAAGAGTACGAATTCTATATCAAAAAGTTTCAATCGGATCGTTCCGATTGCTTCGCCATGCTGTGCATGGACGAGGATACCTGTGATACGGCGCTGGAATCGCTGGAACTCAGTTTGCAGTATGTGCTCAAGCTCGAATTGTATCCGGCCATCATATTGACCGGACCGGCCGCCCGGCGCATGTCGTTGCAACTGCAATCCTTGAAAATTCCGCTGCGGGTTTTACGTCAGGATGTACGCGGCGATCAAAATCGAACTCTGCATAACATCCGTCAGTTTTTAAGAACGACACGGCAGGAAAACGCGCTGCCGGTCATAGTAATTCAGGATGAATTGCTGCTATCGGCTCTGGGAATACTGACCGGAGTGATTGCCAATCGGGTACATTTCATACGGTCCCGGGGCGCGCTCAAAAACAGTGCCGATCAGGACCTGTTGTACTTTCGATTGAATGAAAACTTAGAGACCGTTCATCCGGACGATCGTCCTTTACTCGATATGGGCCTGGGACTGGTGCGGCGGAATCGTAAGCTGCACCTTTCGGTCACCGCGCCGTATAATCTGCTGAAAGAAATTTTTACCGTCAAGGGCGCCGGAACCATGATCCGTCCCGGCAGCGTGATAAATTATCATTCTTCCGCCGCATCCATCGATCGGGACCGATTGCGTGCTCTATTGCGCGAAAGCTTCAAACGCGATCTGGTCCGCGAGGATTTTATCGATGCGGCCGCCCACTTATATATAGAAGAAAACTATGAAGGCGCCATCCTGCTGGAACAGCATACCGCCGGTGTGTATCTGTCCAAGTTCGCCGTCGGTGCCCGGGCGCGAGGCATCGGTATCGCTCAGGAGCTGTGGGATCGCGTACTGGTAGAACATCCGGCCATCTTCTGGCGATCGCGGGGCAACAATTCCGTCAATCGGTGGTACGCGCGCATCGCCGACGGACAGCAACGCATGTCTCCCTGGAATATATTCTGGCGGGGTGTGGCCATTGCGCACATTCCTGAAATCGTAAATTTCTGCGTGCATCGGCCGGAAGATTTTGTACCCCGACGGGTCGAATAGGGTCCGGCTGATTATATTGGCGATAACGGACAATACATGAGCAAAACACGGCACGCAACCAATAGCAAAATAAAACCGGAGCATGTTTCACCGGCCAACAATCGATTTTTCCGCGTAGCCTTGATCGGAATGCTGATTTTACTGCCGGCCTTCTTGTCGGCCGAGCCGTTGCGACCTGTACCTCTGGCGGAAATAGAGCGCGATTTAGAGAGTCTCATCCCGGCTCAACTGCGACGCTTTTCCGTGCCCGGCGCTCAGATATATATCTTTGATGCTTATCAAGCCCGCGCTCTGGCATTCGGGTCGGTCGATGAAATGCGGGAACGGCCGGTCACAACCGAAACCCGCTTCCAGACGGCCCAATTGGTACGACCGCTCACCGCCCTTTTGGTATTGCGTGAAGCGTATGTCGCACGCGATGCAGCCGGTAAGCAGTCACT
Organism: Leptospiraceae bacterium; assembly: GCA_020441025.1. Taxonomy (GTDB): domain Bacteria; phylum Spirochaetota; class Leptospiria; order Leptospirales; family Leptonemataceae; genus JAGRMX01. The sequence goes on along the minus strand of JAGRMX010000008.1, from coordinate 19,682 downwards.
AAAAGATTTGTGGGCTCCGTTGGATGACCGGTTCGATGGGATGCATTTTGCGAATCCGTTTTATGCGGGAATGGATACGGAGCGCAGTGTCGATGACAATCGTCTGGAAAACGATTCCGGCCGGGGCCCCGCGGACCACGCTTCCGAATCGATTTTTGATTCCGATTTTTATAGCAACAGTGCCGCGTCGGGGCTGAGCGTCGAGTTTAGCGACAATGCCGGTAGCGTACTGCGCGCGGACTGGAACGCACGGACGAACGCGCCGGTTACTCTGATGTCTTTGCTGACCCACACTTCCGGTTTGCCGGTGGCAGCGCCACGTCTGGAACCGGTGGACGCGACCGGGGAGCCGACTGATGAGAGCCCGCTACCGGTCGGGCAAGTGATTGTGCTGCCGGGACTTCTCTTTCAGAGTTCCACTTATAATTACGCCTATCTCGGCTCTTATCTGGAACAGCGCACCGGACGCGATTTCGCCGATTTAATTCAAACGGAGATTTTCCGACCGGTCGGGATGGCGCACTCCTGCGTTCAGCGAGCGGATTGCGTGTCGGCCGATAACTGGAGTGGCGCGTTTAACGGCGGCCGTCAGATGCGAGAAGCCTATCAAGTTGTGTATCCCGCTTCCGAATCGTTGTACACAACCGCTTCTGATTATGGCCGCTGGTTGCGGCAATTGCCCTTGCCGTCGCATAAAATTCATTTCCCCGATAGCGCATTGTTCAGTATGCCGTTTGTTCAATCGGCTAATGTTGACGGCGTCACCCCCGGGTTCTTTCGCATGCGCGGCATGCGGTTTTCGGCACCGCACGGTAAATGGATGGATTCCGGAACGGTATATTATATTGAGGGCTATTTACCCGGCAGTGCGGCGTACGCTTTTATCACGGAGCAGGGTCATGGCGCGGTTTTGATCAATAACGGCGGTGATGTGGATTTCAATCGTGAAATCGTTCAGTACCTGTACAGCGTGATGGGTGTCATGGAACAACCGCCGCGCTCGCCCCTTCCGGAGGAGCAACAGCAGGCTCTACGCAATGCGACGACGGCCGATGGGATTGATGAGATCGCCGGATTCTATCGTCCCGTGCATGCTCTACCCCCCGATCGATCTTTTTTCCAATTTTTAGGCGATGTACATCTGCTGGTGCAAACCGACGACGATGATGGAGCGGGCTTTATTTTAGAGAGCATGTTTGATAAAGGCGATACGGTACGTCTGTATCCCATGCTCAAGGCCGATACGTTTCTGGCGCGTGGTGACGCGCCCATGGACGGCTGGCGTGTGCACATTCTGCGGGATGCGAACGAACAGGTGATCGGTCTGGCAACCAATCGAGCGGTGTATCGGCGTGTGCCGGCCTACCAATCGGCCTGGGCCGTCATTCTGGGACTGGCCATGATACCGATTGCGCCTTTCTTGGTATATATTGGAATTACTGTCTGGAGAAATAGACGACGGAGCTGAGTATGGCGGAAGCACGAGTAGTAATCGTTGGCGGTGGCTTTGCCGGATTGAACGCGGCCAAACACCTGGGCAATAAAGAGGGCGTACATGTAACTCTCATTGATCGCCGCAATCATCATCTGTTTCAACCGCTGCTCTATCAAGTCGCTCTGGCGGCTTTGAGTCCCGCCGATATTGCCACACCTATCCGTTCGGTCCTATCCGATTACGAAAACGTGGATGTGCTGCTGGGTAACGTACGCACGGTCGATTTTCAGCATAAAAAAGTTACGGCCGGCTTCGGCGCCGTACCGTACGATTATTTGATTCTGGCGTGCGGTGCGAATCACAGTTACTTCGGTCGAGACGATTGGGAAGAGTACGCGCCGGGATTAAAATCACTGGAAGAAGCGACCGAAATTCGTCGGCGCGTATTGATGGCCTATGAAATGGCCGAGCGCACGCACGATCGGGAACTACAGAAAGAGTATCTCACCTTCGTGATCGTAGGCGGCGGACCGACGGGAGTCGAAATGGCGGGCGCCATCGGCGAGATGTCGCGTTACACGCTCGGACGCGACTTTCGCAATCTTGATCCGCGTAATACGCGTATTATTCTGGTGGAAGGCGCGTCGCGTATCCTGAATGCTTTTGATAGCGAGCTTTCCATGAAAGCGGCCCGGGGTCTGGAGAAGTTGGGCGTCACCATCTGGACCAACAGCCGGGTGACGGATATTACACCTTACGGTGTAAAAATCGGCGAGGAGACGGTGCGGGCCTGCACGGTACTGTGGGCGGCGGGCGTGCGACCGGCCGAACTGAGTCATCGGTTGGGCGTGCCGTTGGATTCCGCCGGGCGTGTTTCGGTGGAAGGCGATTTGAGTATTCCCGGACATCCGGATGTTTTCGTACTCGGAGACCAGGCTCACTTTGAGCACAACACACCCGACGGCAACGCGCTGCCCGGTCTGGCGCCGGTAGCCATTCAGATGGGTCGCCATGTGGCGCGCAATATTCTGCGGGAAGTGCGCGGCCAATCGCGGGAACCTTTTCAATATCGCGACAAGGGCATCATGGCCACCATCGGACGGGCGGACGCGATTGTGCAGGTCGGTAAAATAAGATTCGGCGGTATGTTCGCCTGGCTGACCTGGTTATTCGTGCACATCATGTATCTGGTCGGTTTTAAGAATCGTATGCTGGTTATGATTCAGTGGTTCTGGTCGTACGTGACTCTTTCCCGGGGAGCGCGATTGGTTACCAGTCGCAACTGGAAATCGGAAAAACGATTCGAACTGGCCTATCGCTATATCAATACGTTTGAAGCGGCTTCGAAAGCCGCGCGCGAGAAAAACGCCGGCAAAAACGGAACAAAGCAGACGACCCGCGCGAAAAAAACGGCGAAGGTCATGCGTAAGAGCGCCGTACGCAAGAAGGGCCTGCGTAAAACCGCCGCGCGTGCAAAGGCCGTTCGCAAAAAAGCGCTGCGTAAAAAGAAATAGCATCCGCGCTCGGCAATGAATTCGAATAAAAATCCGGAATAAGGTATAGATCAATCGCACTTAATGAAGTGTCGATGATCGGGCGCAGTTAAAAACAGTTGATACTCGATGGCAAAGAACTCATAATTTTGAGATGAGTTCTAAGAAGCGCTCGACCGTGCGGAGGATAGATGATCGCCTTCCCCGAATAACAGAGCGAACACCGGATGCAATCGGGTCAGGCCATACAGGATCAAAGCCAGCACCCAGGCTGAGATCATCACCACCGGGATGCGAACGCTCATGCCGAGACCATAGCTCGCTTCCAGTATGAACATATGAAATAAGTACACGCTGAAGCTGACGCGCGTCAATACGCGTAACGCTTTACTGCCGTGGCCTACAATCGGAAAATGCAGCAACCAGCCGATCCATACCAACGCGTTTACGGCCACACTCAGACGCCAGATGCGTCCGGCATGATCGGCGGATATACCCGCCTGGCTCGCGCTATAAAAATCCAGCCAGATTCCGATTGTACTGATTGGAATTAAAACCAGCAATATTAAAGCGCGAACGCTGAAAGATGAATTGGATGATTTTTCGGCAAGTCCCGATCCGGATTCGGCCCGCGCTCGTAAAGTGCGATGTCCGGCCCAGATGCCGTACTGAAAAAAGCACAGACCGAAAGTAAAATAATGTAACCACAGAAATGTATGCGGCCAGAACGAATTACACCATCCGCGCAAAATGGCGCTGCTCTCTAAAAACCGGTGCAGGATCGCGTGGCTGTATTGAATAGTGCCGCCCGCTTCGCCGAAAAGATTCTCCAGCACGTCAATCAATTGGTTTATGCAAAGTACCGGGCCGCTCCGGACGGTTAAGGCCAGGCAATAAACGCTCAGCCAGGGTACAGCCAGCAGTACGGCCCGCCGTGGACTGAAAGAAATGCGTCGCAGTACCGGGAAAACAATGTACAGATATACCAGCAAAGCCACGAAGTACAGGTGGGGCATGAAAGCGCCGGTTAACAATCCGGCGGCGAATGTTAGTCCATCGAAATGCATCAGACCCGCAAAGGATTGCCCGGCTTTATACAGATTCAGGCCGTAAGCCAGCAGACAGGCCAGTAGATAGGGTGGCAGGATGCGCAGTACCCGGTTCCGGTAAAAATCACGTGCACGAAAGTCGGCGTTCATGGGGTGGCCGCCGAAAGCCAGACCGCTTAAAAATAGAAAGAACAGCACGGAAGCCTTGCCGGCCTGATTGAACACACCCAACCAGAACGCAAACTCGGTTTGGGCGGCGGTGCCGATCTGACTGTACAATCGCCAGACGGTATGATTGAAAACTATGCAGCAAACGGCTATGATACGTAAAAGGTCCGTAGCGCGACGATTCATGGGGCAAGTCAGGGGCACGGGCGGCGACGATTCTGGTCACCCCGAACGGGTCGGCTTTGGGCCGTTGCGCCAGAAAATCCAGGCACAGCAGCCCGGCAGCCATAAAACCATGCTCGGCCACAGGGATACTCGCTAACGGAAATCTAATGTTCGCTTGACAGCCAATCGGCCGGTCGCCAGTTATTGTGAAATATAAAAAAACCCAACGGAATGAGCACTACGGATGATCGGCTCAATGCGGGCATCCGAATCGCTTTAGTATCGTTTTAATTCATGTCGATCCTTCCGGTTGGCATACCGAACCGTTCGCAAACCGCGTTCGGCCTAGAGGAAAGAGTCATGTCCGCGAAGAGTTCCACTGCAAGCAAAACTACCCCGGAGAATCGTTCGGCCTTCATGTATCCCGAACGGATGCGTCGTCGACGTATCGGTCCCGATATGGCTCTGCTGCTGTGGCGCATCCTCCAGGTGCAACCCGAGGTGCGCGACGGTCGGGTGCATGTAATGCGAAACGCGTTCCTGAAATCTTTCCGGGATTCGGACGCCGATCTGAGCGAATACGGCGACGCGCTGACCCGCAACATCGCCGGCCTGATACGGTCTCATGGCCGGGAACGATTGGGGCGTGATTTTTCCCGTTTTGTGATGCGCGTTACTTCGCATTATCGACGCGAACAATTGATGCTCACCGATCCGGCGCGACTCATGTCGCTGGATATTCTTTTTCAGACGATCCAGTTGCTGACGCTCAATGCCACCATGGCCGAAGCGGAGAATGTTATTCAACACATCGGTACGCACTATCCGGCCAGCAGTATTTCGGCACTGGATCGGGAAGTCCTGGTCCGAAATTTTCGCGCGTATCTGTTTCTGGCGCGCAAAATAATCTCGAGCAAAAGTCTGCGGCAGGCGCTGGAACAGCGCGATGCATTGATCGCGGCGACCGCCGAACGTCATCCGCATGTCATGGTGTACATTCTGGATTGCATGTTACGATATATAGTGGCGCAGATACTACTGGCGCGTAAGTATCGTTGTGATACGTTGATTGTGGAATGGATGAAAGAATACGGTTTCGGTCCCGAAGAAATGGTGCGCATTGCCCGTTATATCCCCTATGATACCGGCTTTCTGCGTTTTCGAGCCAATTATCGTACCGCCATCCGGGAATTGAAAAACTATCGTCCGCCGACGGCGAATGCCCTGGACTCGGACGTCTTTTTGTTGCGTTCTCTTTCCATCTTCTATACCTCCTGGATTATGAAAATGTCCGAACAACTGCCGGCCAACTGATCGGCGTCGGTCGGGCGCGGCCATTTCCGAATCGCCGGAGCATTCCCCCGGTTTTTCATGCGAGCCTTACGCGCTTATTATAATCCCGGTGTACGATTTGAGGGACGACCACGTGCCCTTTAATTGTTTGCTGCGCGCGGTTTAATGATTGTCAGCCAGGGCCCTCGCCCGGAATTGACCGTGGTGCCCGCTGCACCGCCAAACGCATCGCGGCGGGTGGTCGGATTGGCCGACGCCGGATGCGGTGCAGCAAGCACCGGTTACGCTTTAGAGCGCGATCCCCAGGACTGACACACATGCATATTCGAAACATTTCAATTATAGCTCACGTGGATCATGGTAAAACCACGCTGGTGGACGGCCTGCTGGATTTGACCGAATCGCTTTCGGCCAAAGAGCGTACCGATCGGGTCATGGATAACATGGACCTGGAGCGCGAACGCGGCATTACCATCAAATCTAAAAACGCGTCCATCATATATAACAACACGAAAATCAACATCATCGACACGCCGGGTCACGCCGATTTTGGCGGAGAAGTGGAGCGGGTATTGAGCATGGCCGATGGCTGCCTGCTATTGGTGGACGCTTTCGAAGGCCCCATGCCCCAGACCCGCTTTGTGCTGGATAAAAGTCTGCGCCTCGGACACCGGCCGATTCTGGTCATCAATAAAGTCGATCGGGACGGCGCCGATCCGGATCGCGTTCTGGATTTGACTTTCGATCTGTTCGATGAACTGGGCGCTACCTCGGAGCAATTGGACTTCCCGGTGGTATACTGTTCGGCCAAGAATCGATTTGCTTCCCGGGATTTGCAGCGCGCCGGCAAAGAAGACAACGATCTGCGACCGATCCTGGATCTGGTGATCGAACATTTACCCGAGCTAACCGGTTCACCGGAAGATCCGCTGCAATTTCAGATTATGAATCTGGATTATGACGATTACGTCGGCCGATTGGGCGTCGGTCGCGTATTTCGGGGACGCATTGCCGAAGGGCAAACCGTCACGTTGTTACGCGCGGGGCGACAGCCGGAAAAATTTCGCATCTCGCGTCTGTATGGTTTCAGTGGCGTGCGGCGTGTGGAAGAAGAGAGTGCCGACAGCGGTGATATCGTGGCGCTGGCCGGTAAGGATGACATCAAAATCGGCGACACCATCTGCGATCCGGACCACGCCGATGCGCGGCCGCCCATTACGGTAGATGAACCCACCGTCTCTATGTATTTTCTGGTAAACGATTCACCCTTCGCCGGCCGGGAAGGCAAGTATGTAACTACCCGTCAATTGCGCGATCGTCTGGAACGTGAAACCCTCATGAACGTGGCGCTGCGGGTATTCGATGATCCGGAACGGCCCGATCGCTTTCAGGTGCAGGGGCGCGGCGATTTACACTTAAGCGTGCTGGTAGAAACCATGCGACGCGAAGGTTATGAATTACAGGTGAGTCGTCCGGAAGTAATACTGAAGAAAATAGACGGCCGCACCCACGAACCGTACGAGATAGTCGTGATCGATTTGCCCGAAGAATACGCGGGCAGTGTTATCAACGAACTGAATCGACGTAAAGGCAGCATGCGGCACATGGAAACGTCATCGCATGGTACCACGCGTGTCGAGTATACGGCTCCCACCCGCGGGATGATCGGCTTTCGATCGTTTTTATTGACCGAGAGTCGCGGCGCGGCGGCCATTACATCGCGTTTTCTGGAGTACAATGAGTATGCCGGCGAGATTCCCGGTCGCAAAAACGGAGCGCTGATCAGTATGGAAAACGGGGAAACCGTAGCCTTTGCCCTGTGGAACATTCAGGAACGCGGCACCCTGTTCGTAGACGCGGGAGTGCCGGTGTACAACGGAATGATTGTGGGCGAATGCGCGCGCGATAACGATCTGGATGTGAATCCCTGTAAGATGAAAAAGCTGACCAACATCCGGGCCTCCGGTTCCGACGACGCCGTGCGATTAACACCCCCGCGCAAAATGTCGCTGGAAGCCTGTCTGGAATTTCTGGACGACGATGAACTGCTGGAAGTTACACCCACATCCATGCGGTTGCGTAAAAAGTGGCTCGATCCGGTGGAGCGCCGCAAGCAGGCTAAAAAAGCGGCATCGGTGTGATGCGCCGGAGTGGTAGTGCTCCTGCGGATTCAAAACGAATCTGTTCAATTGATTCAGTTATTCTTTTCCATTCGTCCCGTGCGATTCTGAACGACCCTGTTCAAAGAATTCGCCAATTCAAGTCGGTGCTATCTATTATTCCACCGCCCGCACACTCGTTGACCGGAAACCGCTCGAAAAAATCATGACATGATCTCAGGCCGGAGAAACGTGACATAAACTCTGGCAATCCGGTATGGAAGACGCGACTCGCCCGAAAACCCGGGATCTGGTACGAATGCAGGTCCCTTCACATCCGGTGTATGTGGCTTTTGTGCGTGACTCGATTTATCGGCTGGCCCGGCAGTATCGTTTTTCCCCGCAGAAATGTTTCGATTTAAAAATTATCACCGGTGAAGCGCTTACGAACATCATCAAGCATGCATATGACGGGAAGGAAGATCGGCCGATTTTCATTGAAGCGGCCATGTTTCCGGACTATGTGGAGTTGCGCTTCCGGGACCTGGGTCGTCAACAACCCATCCAGGCTCAGCATGCCCGCGATCTCTCCGACTATCGCGAACGCGGGTTGGGCGTGTACATCATCAGCAAGCTGTCCGATTTTCACTACTACGATCAGAGCCACGATGTGGGCACGGAGCTGGTTGTGAAAAAGAGGCTTACGCCATGATGTTCGAGATTCTCGACCTGAAACCGCGCAATCCTTTTCTTTCGCTGGCTCTGGATGAAGCGGTCAGTCGCTTTATGGGCAGTGCTTCCAATATCGGCTATACCGCCGGAGTGCGCCTCTGGACCAACCCGCAAAGCATCATTCTCGGCCGAACCTGTCGACCGGCGGATAACCTGACCGCGCTGCCCGATAGAGATGCGTTGAACGTCAGTCAGTTAAAGCGCAACTGGTCCAACTCCATGATTGTACTACGCCGACCGTCCGGCGGAGGTACGGTACTGCATGGGCCCGGTAACCTGAACTATTCCATATTTCTTTCGTTGAATAAATATCCGGATATGTTCCCGTTGCGACATTCTTATGAAGTTTTGCTGGGCATTGTTCGACGCGCTTTGCAACGCCAGGGCATAGAATGTGAAATTCGCGGACTGTCCGATCTGGTAATTCAAACTCCGGCGGGCGAACGCAAAATTTCCGGCAACGCTCAGTTTCGCAAACACGGAGTTCTGGTTTTTCACGGTACTTTGATAATTCGCAACGATCTGATTCAGGACATAGTAAAATTTTTAAAGCATCCGCCCCGGGAACCGGATTATCGCCGGCAACGGGAGCACCTTAACTTCCTGGGTGCGCTGCCCGAAACGTTCGAAATTTCTACATTCTATAATTGCTTTGTACAGGAAATGCAGTCGATATTCGAGCCGACCCGGGTGATTCCGGCCGACCTGGATGATCGGCGGATTATGTATAAGCTGGCGCGTGAACTCGTGTATTCGGTGTATACCAACCCCGATTGGATTTTGAATGCCAGCATCATGGCCGGTTCGGTTGCGCGTTCCCCGGGGCTGGCCGCGCAACAACGTTGAGAAAAAGGGGAATCCAATCGGGAACGCGCATGAAATGATTTTGCGCTATGGTCCGTGGTAGCCATGAACGGCTGCGAACAAAGGGACTATTAAATTATGCAGGAGGAACTATGCTGAAACAATACTTAAAACAGAGTGATCCGGACGTTTATGACATTCTGGTTCGAGAGGATCGTCGTCAGGATGAAAATCTGGAAATGATCGCGTCCGAAAATTTCGTAAGCCGCAGCGTGCTGGAAGCGTACTCATCGACGTTAACCAATAAATACGCGGAAGGCTATCCGGGAAAGCGCTACTACAACGGTTGCGAACACGCCGATAGCATTGAGAGCCTGGCCATCGAACGCGCTAAAAAATTGTTCGGCGCCGAATACGCCAACGTGCAGCCCCATTCCGGGGCGCAGGCCAACATGGCCGTTTTCCTCGGCTTCTTGCAGCCGGGCGACACTTTCCTGGGCATGGATTTAAATCACGGTGGTCATCTGTCGCACGGTTCGCGGGTAAACTTTTCCGGTCGTTATTTTAACGTGGTCAGTTACGGCGTACGTCAGGATGACCAGCGCATTGATTACGACGCCGTGCATAGTCTGGCGAAAGAACACAAACCCAAGCTGATGATTGCGGGCTTTTCCGCCTATCCCCGGGAGCTGGATTTCGCGCGTTTCCGGGAAATCGCCGATGAAGTGGGCGCCATACTCATGGCGGACATTGCGCACATTGCCGGACTGGTGGCGGTAGGCGAGCACCCCACCTCCATCAATGTGGCCCACATTACCACTACCACCACGCATAAGACTCTGCGCGGTCCCCGGGGGGGATTGATTCTGAGCAATACCGAAGAGCATAACAAGCTCATGAACTCGCGCGTGTTTCCCGGAACTCAGGGCGGACCGCTCATGCATGTGATTGCGGCCAAAGCGGTGGCTTTTGGCGAAGCGCTGCAGGCAGATTACCGGACTTATATCAAACAGGTGAAGGTGAACGCCAATGTACTGGCGGAGACTTTCATGGAACGCGGTTTTTCCGTGGTCAGCGGTGGAACCGACAATCACCTGGTATTACTGGACGTGATGAGTCGCGGTGTGACCGGCGCGGTGGCTGCGGATGAGCTGCACGCGGTCGGAATTACCGCAAATAAAAATGCCATTCCCTTCGATACCCAGCCTCCGGCAGTCGCGAGTGGGGTGCGCTTCGGCAGTCCCGCTCTGACCACCCGGGGATTGGGCGCCGATGAATTTCGTCGGGTGGGCCATCTGATCTGCGATTTGTTGGAAAATATTGAAGACAGCAAGGCCCGGGAGCAGGTGCAGGCCGGTGTGCGTGAATTGGCCCAGAAGTTTCCCATGGATCGATTTCGACTGGATTAAATCGAAGTCGGACGGCTCAGAAGAGCGCGCCGGGATACGAGTAGCCTCCCGGCGGTCGCTTTTTCAGGCGACACCCTTACCGGCGGTCGCAAATCAGGTAGAAAAATATTCTTGCCGCAGATGGACAGATTCTTCCATAATATAACAATTCAGGCAAATTCGTCGGTTTAACCGACTCGGAGGTGTAATGGCAAAACGAAGACCGAGTAATTTTAATCGAGATCGGGACAGGGAGCGATTCCGCGAGCCCCGGATCAATCATCGCATCAATGCGCCCAAGCTGCGGGTGGTTATTGATGGCGAGGGGCAGCAGGTTATGGAGCGCGATGCCGCGCTGCGATTGGCTCAGGAGCAGGGATTGGATCTGGTGGAGGTGTCTCCGGATCAAGATCCGCCGGTATGCAAAATTATTGATTATGGCAAATATAAGTACGAGCAGCAAAAAAAGAAAAAAGACCAGATCAAGAATCAGCACATCATACACATAAAAGAGATCAAATTACGACCCAAAATTGCGGAGCACGATTACGAGCTGAAGAAGCGCAATGCCCTGTCGTTTCTGGAAAAAGGCGATAAGGTCAAGGTAACCCTGCGATTTCGCGGGCGCGAAATCACGCATCCGGAACTGGGTATGCAACTGTTACAGAAAATGGCCGCCGATGTGGGTGAAATTGGCGCCGTGGAAACGCCGCCCAAAATGGAAGGCCGTCAGATTGTTATGGTTCTGGCATCCCGGGCGGGCCAGAAAAGTAAGAAAGTAAGCGGGAATAAAAAAGAAATTGATGAAAATGACGCCGATGAAAGCGTGACAACTTCGTCCGGCTGAGCAGGGGTCAGAATATGCCAAAAATGAAAACAAACAAAGCGGCGGCCAAGCGCTTTCGATTTACCGCTACCGGTAAGGTGCGCCGTTCCAGTGCTTTCAAGAATCATATTCTGACCAAAAAGTCATCCAAACGCAAGCGCCAATTGCGTGGAACTTCCCTCATTCACGAGCGAGATGTCCGGGAAGTTCGGGCTCTGTTGCCCTATGGCAATTGAGCGACAGGCGCAGAGACATTTCTCCGGCAACGAACTGTATTAGAGTAAAGGATCATGAGAGCTAAAAAGGGAAGCGTTCATATAAATCGCCGTAAGAAGATCATGAAGACCGCCAGCGGCTTCATGGCCGGCTCGGGTCGTCTGTATCGCTCCGCCCGTCAGGCCGTGATGAAGGCCGGCAATCATGCCTTTGCATCCCGTCGCCAGCGTAAGCGTCATATGCGCGCCCTGTGGATTGCCCGGATTAACGCGGCGGCCCGCGAACATGGACTGTCCTATTCGCGATTTATGCATCAGCTTTCAGGCGCCGGCATTCAACTGGACCGTAAAAGTCTGGCCGATATGGCCATGAACGATCCCGAGGGCTTTAAAGCTCTGGTTCAGCAAGCCAGCTGAGTTTCAAACCGATTTCCAATCGGATTTCCGATACCATCCGTTTGATTTCGATTCCGGTGGCGCCTTGCTTGCGGAATACCGCGTGAAACCGGTGCCTGGTTCGTTTTTTTCAACTCCCCCCCTAAAAAAAACTTCTTGTTTTCCGCTTACCTGCCGTCATTAAGGAACAGAATCAGGCATAAAAGGTCTGAAGATCGGGGATCCAACCATGTCGGGAAACATGGCCGGTATCATTTAATCTAGAACCTACAATGTTCAATACCATCAACTATTCGCCGGATGCAGGCATTATAAACAAGGAGCCATTCTGAATGATTACCATAGAGCAACTGGATGAGCTGGAAGGTCGCATACTTCGCGCGCTGGAGTTAATCGGCGATTTACGATCCGAAAATTCACGTCTTGAGTCGGAAAATGAAACTCTGCGCAAAGAGCACGATGAGCTGAAGCTGGCGCTGGAAGAAAAAGAAAAAGAAGTCACGTCGGTGCGTCAACAACTGGACGAAACCAGTCGCGAACTGAACGATCTGAAGAGTCGCGAAGAGGTGCTCGAAAAGAAAATCAACGAAATGTTGTCCCGTCTTTCCGATGTGGGTGCCGGTGGATCCGTATCCAGTGCTCCGGCCGCTTCCGCTGCGGCGGCGGCTCCCATTGCAGAATCTACGCCGGCCCCGGTTGCGGAACCGGCCGCCCCGTCCGCGTCTTCCGATGAAGATGAGAGCGTCGTAATCATTGAGGACGATTTGCCCGAAGCACGCGCGGCGGAAACGCCGGTAACGGATAGCGCGAGCGTCGCGGATGAAGATGATGAAATCATCATTCTGGATGATGATGAAGATGACATCATTCTGGAAGAGTCGGAAGTTCCCGCGTCCGAAGCACCTGTAGAAGCTCCGGCAGCTCCCGCCGCCGCGGAGTCGGCCGCTCCGGCAGTAGCTCTGGAAGATGCGGATGATGATATCATTCTGGATGATGACGACGAATCGCTGGGAGTCTTCGATGTCGATGACGATGATGACTTCCTGATTGTTGAAGAAGACGACAATTAAGTGACAGTCCAGGCTGGCGGATCTTCGGATGCGTCAGCCCGATTGTCCGCCTGACACGCAACGCATAAAGGAACGCAAATCTAAGAACTCATGAACGCAGTCGCAGTACAGGAACGCTTGCAGGTGCAGCGGGTGAATGTGGAAATCATGGGGGAAAGGTATACCATCCGGGGCGATGCCGATCCCGGATACATCGCCGAAGTGGGCCGCTTTGTGGATGAGCGCATGCGTGAATTGAAAGACGCATCGTCCGGGCTCAGCCGGGCAAGGTTGGCCGTGCTCACCGCCATTAACATTGCGGACGAACTATTACAGGAACGCATGGCCGATCGCGGCGATTCCGAAGCTACCGAACAGGTACTGCAACGCACACGACAATTAATTTCGCTGCTGGACGAAGGTCTGATCGGCGATACGGAATTTTGATTTTATTGATCGGCAATTCGATCTTTCCTGAAACTTCCACCATCAATTCCACGCTGCAATCGCCCGCTTTAAAAAGGAGGGACCGCCTGTGCCGGGCTCCCGGAAATTTTTGGGACCTGTTTGCACAGGTGGGTTTCCTATCGCACGCTCCTGTCTTCCCCTCAGTGGGGGGCCTGACATCCCGTGTCGAACTCCGGATTCCCGTTTAAATGGTATTGGCCCAAAAATTTATGGGGATCTCGTACACCGCAGTCCCTGTCCAACAATGTCGTCATTGTCAGAGCAGAGGTCAAGTTGTATGTGGTAGCAGGCTCATGGTATTTCACTCCAAAAAAAGTCTGCGGGCGCATTGCCGGGAAACCTGGACCGGTTTTTTGAGGCAACCCGGGTCGGTGAATCGGATTCTGGAACAACTGGACGCGTTAATCCGGAGCCGAATTCAAACGCACAGCCGAGTGTTAATTACGCTGCCCATGCCGGATGAACTCGATTATTTGCGAATACTTTCGATGCTGTCCAATGAGCTGTATGCCCCCCGCACCCTTCCGCAAGGGATGGAATTTCGGAGATGGCAGCTACATGACGCGCCCATAGCCGGTCATTTTAATGTGCCCGGGCCGGTGGACGATGCGCCTCCGCTGCACTGGCCCCTTCGAAGTGACGATATTGTAATAGTTCCTACAATGGGCACGGATCCGAAAGGCTATCGTCTAGGACGGGGGGGCGGGTACTACGATCGCATGCGTGAGCAACTGCAATCGGGTTTTTTAATCGCACCCGTGCCGGAAGCCTTGAGTCGCCTGCCGTTTCAACCCGAAAGTCACGACACGCGGGTGAACGCGATTGTGACTGAAGCAGGATTTCGGTTTACTTGATCCGATTTTCCCGGTATTTGTGTATTTTGGCTGTTATCGAGCAGCGCAACCAGCATGCCGACACGGACAACGTACGGCAGCGGAGGGCATATGGACGCAGAATATGCGCCAGGAGACATTTTTGAGTTCGATGTGGAATCTGAATCCGGTTCCTCCGACTTTCTTCAGTTTTTGACCTTTTATGTCGCTCAGAACCTGTACGCCGTCGAGATTCTGGAAACCCATGAAATCTTAAAGCCCACGTTGTTGACCAGATTGCCCAACGCCGCACCCGAAGTTCTGGGTGTGATGAATTTACGGGGCAACATCATTCCCGTAGTAGATTTGTGCAAAAAATTTACCGGGGCCTACGCTCCTGTTGAAGAGAGCACGCGCATTATCGTTATTACGGTAAACGGTCGTTACACCGGGCTTATGGTGCATCGTATATCGGAAGTGGCGCGCATAACCGAGGATACCCTGGAAGGAACGGAAATGCGTCACATGTCCAATCAATACGTGCGCGCGGTAGGACGCAGCGGCGAACATATCTTCTTAATTTTGAATCTGGAACAATTGTGCAGTACGGGCGATTGACCGGTAATGAAACAACATTATGAGTAAAGATAACGCGGATCGCTATATAGAACTCTTTCTGGAAGAGAGCACCGAGCAAATCGATCTGCTCAATGACAGTTTGTTGCGACTGGAACAGGAAGGCGCGATTCCGGACGTGGTCAATGAACTGTTTCGCAGCGCTCATACTTTAAAATCATCGGCCGCCTTCGTAGGGCAGGACCGACTTTCCGAACTGGCGCATCGCATGGAAGACCTGTTGCAACAGGTGCGCGACGGTTCTCTGCAAATCAATACCGAAGTGGTGAACTTATTCTTCCGGTGCGTCGACCGGATTCGCAATACGCTGGTGCAGATTTCTTCCGGTGAAACCGTCGTAGACGACTTTGAAGATCTAAAGGCGGCCATTCGAGACTATGCCCGCAATGAAGGCAATCGTCTGGATGATACGGTCGGTGTATACAAAGGCGAAAAGATTCCGGAGTTCGAGCAGTCCTCCGCAGATTCCGACATGGCGGTCGAATCGTCCGCGGAGCAAACCGCCGCGGTTTCAAAGAAAACGGCCGATGCGGTGGAATTGCGGCAAATTGAACTTACGGAAGAAGAAACCGAAGGGTTGCAACGCGCAGCCGCCGGCATGCCGGTATACTTCGGCATTGTCAGTCTCGATCAAGAAACGGCCATGCGCAACATGCGTTACCTGTTGCTGCTGGAAAACCTGCGCCGGGAACTGAATGTTTTTAAGAGCATGCCCGCCGATGACGAATTGGAAGGCGATTCGCCCGTGGATGCTCTGCGCTTCGTGGTGTACGGAAATATCAGCCAGGAAAACCTGATCAAGCACTGTCAGATCGATATGGTCGAAGAAGTGCGGGTGTACGAGCATAAAATCGGCCAGGCGCTGACCACGGTCGCTTCGGATGGCGGCGGCTCCCAGAACCAGGAAACCAGGCTGCAGAGCAAGAACATCAAGGTGGCTTCGGAAAAAATCGATTATCTGATGAATAACATGGGCGAGTTGGTGATTATCAACAGCGGTCTGCAAAAAGTGTACGACGATCTTACCGAAGTATACGGTGAAGATGGGGCGTTGAACGAACTCAAAAGTAAAATCGATCAGGCCGTACGCAATGCTCGCGATCTGCAATCCGGAATCATGAAAATGCGCATGATACCGGTCAGTCTGGTGTTTCATCGTTTTACCCGTCCGGTGCGCGACCTGGCGCATGAACTGGGTAAAGAAGTGCGGCTGGAGTTTCACGGCGAAGACACGGAACTGGATAAAAACATCATCGATTCTTTGAACGAACCGTTGCTGCATCTTTTACGCAATGCCATAGATCATGGCATTGAAGGGGCGGAAGAACGTTTTGCCCGGGGCAAAGACCCGGTAGCGCGCATCCAGATGAGCGCCTTTCAGAGCGGCAATAACGTGTTGATTGAAGTACGCGACGACGGGCGCGGATTGAATCGGCAACGCATTCTTGAAAAAGCGCGCGAATCGGGCGTCATTGCCTATAATACGGCCGAACAGGATTTGCAGGAAGAAGAGATCTTCGATTTAATTTTTCAACCCGGCTTTTCCACCGCCATCGAAGTTTCCGATGTGAGCGGGCGCGGAGTGGGTATGAATGTCGTCCGCCAGATGGTGGAAGGCTTCAAAGGAACCGTTCAGGTAATCTCAAAAGAAGGCGAGGGCACCACGTTCCAGCTCTCTTTTCCGCTGACTCTGGCGATTGTTTCAGCCATTTTAGTACAGATCGGCGACGAAGAATACGCTTTCCCGCTGGCGGACGTGGTCGAAACCATTAAAGTAGTACGAGATGAAGTTACCAGTCTACAGGGCAAAGATATTATTAATTTACGCGGGGATATTCTGCCGGTCTTTCGATTGTCCACGCTGATGGGTTTGCCGACCGATGACGACCGGGAAGAGTTTCCTATTCTCATCGCTTCCAGCGCCAATCGCAAGGTGGGCTTTATCGTCGATCGGCTGGTCGGTAAGACCGAAATTGTCATTAAATCTCTGGAGCAGAACTTTCGCCGTATTCGAGGACTGATAGGCGCCTGTTTGATGGGCGATGGACGCATTATACTGGTGTTGGATGTGCAGGGCCTGCTGGATCTCGCACAACGCAGTGAAAAAGATGAGATTACCGATGCGGATCGTTTGCTGGCCGACCAGGTGCAGGCCGTCAATACGTTTGTAAATCGCAAGAGCGGTTTAACCCGCACCCGGGCGGTACGTAAGGTTCATGCACGTACGGCGGAAGATAGTTCCAGCGCGGATACAATCACTCTGGAACGACCGGATGAAAACGGACGAACCTCACGACGGCTGCCCGGTGTGGAACCGATCGAAGCCACACCACTTGCGGATATTCAATCACAGGTGGGGGGCGATTTCGCGACCGGAGCAGGGTCGCGGAGTTTCGGGGGCGGGTCGGATTTGAATGGTGATTTGAACGGCAGCCCCGACCGTAATGCCGGAATTGAATCTGATTTCAATGCCCGTACTGCGGCGTCTACGACGGCCCGGAATGATCGCGCCGTGAGCGGTGCCGACCTGGAAGCCGCGGAACATGTACTGGCCACGCCGGAACCATCCGACGGCGCGGATATTGTGGTGCCGTCCGAGGAACGCGCGGCGCCGTTGCGTGAATTGAGCGACGCCGATTATAATCATCTGTTCGGATTGATAACCGAGGGAATGCAGAATTCCGGTAAAGTACTCTCGCAATTGTTGGGTGTGCACGTGGATGTTTCGGTTCCTGAATTTCGAACCATTGAGTACAGCGAACTCAAAGAACAGTTCTCCGGAAATGTCTTCTCCGTCACCGTGGCGATGGAAGGCGGAATGGAGGGACATTCCCTGTTGATTTTTGACGAGACCACCGGTTATCGAGCGGCGGCGGATTTAATGGGATACAGCGGTGACGCCATTCAGGATCTTTCGGCTGAGGATGTGCAATCCGTATTGTCCGAACTCGCGAACATTGTGAGTTCCGGCCTGTTCAATGAACTTTCGAATCGCACCGGGCTGACCATTATGCCGGGTGTGCCGGATTACATGCATGGCGATTACCATACGGTGATCACCAGCTTACAGCAGGGTGCCGGTGGAATGCAGCCGGTTAAAATTTTATATATAACCACGGACTTCTTTCGGAAGGACCTGGAGTTCCTGGGACGATTGCTGGTGGTACCGACGGCTCAATCTCTGGCGCGTGTACTGAACAAATTGTAATGCCACCCGCCGTGAGGCGTTATGATGGAAAAGCGGTTATGAGTAATCGCTCCGCCGGTTTTGAGATGCGCGGATTGCTTTCTTTGAATGGCGCATCACGCATAGAATTTAAAGAACCTGAACTATGTATTTTCACGTTTTGCTGGTAGATGATTCGCGACTGGTTCGATTTGCCGTCCGGGACATTTTGAGTCAGATCGACGATATTCGCATTTGCGGAGAAGTGAATAACGGTCAGGAGTGCCTGCAGTATCTGGAACAGGCCCGTGCCGGAGCGGGAACGCATGTATTTCCGGACCTGATTATCATGGACGTGGAAATGCCGGTACTCGACGGGCTTTCTACTCTCAAAGAATTTCAACACCGCAACATTCAAGTGCCGGTAGTTATGCTTTCCGTGCTCACCCAGCAGGGTGCTATCACCACCTTTCGGGCGCTGGATCTGGGAGCACTCGATTTTGTGCCCAAGCCTTCTCCTGACAGCGGCCTGAATTTGAATGATGTAGAATGGCGATTGCTTTTGCGGGTGAATGAGCTCATCATTCAGAAGAAAGAATCCGCGCGCTTAAAAACGCCACCTGCGCTCGGTGGTCCGGATGCGTCGGTGGGCGAATGGGCCGGGCCTACCCCACAGCAGGCCCGCGCGGAGGCTCATCGACTGAAATCGATTGTGCGACCGGAGATTTTAGTGATCGGCGCATCCACCGGCGGCCCCCAGGCTTTACAGAAGATTTTCGTGGAACTACCGGGGGATTTCCCGGTACCCGTGCTGGTAGTCCAGCATATGCCGCCGGTGTTCACGCACGCCTTTGCGGGTCGTCTTGATAGTGTCAGCGCGCTTTCGGTATCGGAAGCTGTGGAAGGCGATAGTCTGCTTGCGGGGCATGCCTACGTGGCGCCTGGAGATCGTCATATGGTGATAGATTGTACGCGTAAGTGCCTGCGAATTACCACCGAGCCGCCCCGAAACTCGCATCGACCGTCTATTGATGTAACTCTGGAAAGCGTGGTTCAGTGTTATGGATCGGCTACGGCGGCCGTCTTGATGACCGGTATGGGCCGCGATGGAGTCGATGGTTTCCTACGTATTCATGAGCAGGGTGGTGTGACCATTGCGCAGGATGAAGCCAGCAGCGTGGTATTTGGAATGAATCGCCGGGCGATAGAAAGCAATAGCGTTAACCAGGTCGTGGCTCTGAAAAATATGGTTGCCGTCCTTTCTGCTTATTTTGATATAAACCGGTAGGGACGTCATTTGATTGACAGACCCGAAAATACGAATTATCCTCACGGAATGATAATAAATTTCGATTCCGATCATTATGGTACGGAATCGCGGAGAGCTAAGTGGCCCGAATCCTTGTAGTAGACGATGCGAAATTTATGCGCACGCTGGTAAAAGATGCGCTGGGTTCGTCCGGCCATGAAATCGTCGGCGAGGCCGAG